>JAYEFQ010000025.1:0-5584 GCA_034658655.1 Bacteroidota bacterium | reverse complement strand
CCAAAAACCGCTGTTTCCCGCAGCGGTTTTTTTATTCCCCCCAGGTTTTACCCAGAACCAACAAATTACAGCCCAGCTCACACAAATTGCATTGTTCACCAACAAAACCCTTTGCATTTCAACAATTCTTATTGCTTGTATCTATATGGGGGGGCAGTTCGTATAAATTTGTAAAACATTCATGAGAAACATTTGTTATTTGCTGGGTTTTGAGGTATATTTGGGGGGTAGATGGTTTTGTGAATTATTAAAATTAAAGTTATGAAAAAAGGAGTTGTTTTTATATTATTATTATTATTAAACTTTACATTTACTTATGGACAAATAGTGGAATCTTCATGTGAGGCACCTGACAGCATTGTTGAGAAATATCAGGATGATGCTGCTGCCCTGACTCTGCGAAAATTTTATGAAAATGATTTGCCCTGGGCTGACAGCATTGAAATTCCCGATGCACATTCTGATACCGTTTTAAATGCCTTGTTGGCAGTATGGAATGCAGATGAATTGGCAGCAAGGGATACGGTTGTTGAGATGTTTGATATTCATGCCGGTATAGACTATTCTATTAATATGCTAACACTTAAGTGTGATACTACTGTTAGTTGGGTTGAGCAAATGGAAAATGGAAGCTTTCCTACGGGAAACGATACCATTAATTCCTTAATTAATAACTATTATCTGTCAATTTCCAACATTATTAATGACACTGCTTATCCACATTTATATTTTTTTCTTACTGCTGATAGTAATTACAATATGCCACAACTTTCAACACTATTTGAAAACGTTAGTGGTGTTATAAGTGTGTTTGCAATGTCGGGTAATGTTGCTCATCTTTTTCATGAAAACATTGAAATGGATATTTACTCAGACAATGTGGTATTACATTATTCTTTTGGATGGGGAGATTGCCCCAGTGGCTGTCTTAATTGGCGATTCTGGGATTTTAAGGTGTATTATGATTGTTCAGTAGAATTTATTGACAGTTATGGAAATGCCCTGCCATTTGGAAGTGCAGGCATTCAGTCTAAAAGTACACCAATTGAAATATATCCTAACCCAGCTAATGATTATGTTAAAATAAAAGGCATCGGAGAGCAGGACATTCCTCTTGAATATGTAATTTACAATTCTGCTGGAGTGAAAGTCCACTCAGGAAAAGCTATAGATACTAGTATTGAATTTAATAGTAAGCTAAATAATGGATTATATATCCTTGAATTATACACAAAAGAAAAACTCATAAGAAAAAAAATACAAATTTTAAAAACTGATTGAGATATGCTTAGGAATACAATTATGATAATTGCCTTTCTTATGATAGGCAGCCTACATTCATCTGCACAGAATGATTATTATTGGAGTGGAGGAAAACAAATATTCATGGACAAAACCTCAACAAAGAAGTTTGCTGTTGTTGATAGTTCAATTACCAGCATAAGCGAATTTGAAAGGGTTTTAGATGATAAAAGTTTAATGGTTTCCGGATTTTTTGAGAAAAATGTAATCCCTCAAATTAACCTTCGTGATAGTTCATATTTAGATAAAAACTTTGCCATTATTGAAAGCAAAGACAGCATCAAGTCTGACACATTGCTCAATAATAGTTACATACACTATGTTTCAGATTATTATCAAATGGGTGATAACCTCATAGGTACATCAATTTATTTTACGTCAAACTCTCAGATATGCAAGATATGCTTGTTCTGGACAGCATCTCCTCAGGAAATGCTGTTAATGTATTGGGCAACTTTTCAAATTCTCCATCCTGGTTTATTTTAGAATGTACTGAGCAATCAGCAGGCAATGTAGTTGAAATGGCAAATTTGTTTTATGAGAGTAATTATTTTGAAGCTTCACAACCTGATTTAATGGAGACCGTTGATTACTTACAAAATGGGCAATCTTGTTCAGATGACTATTATTTTAACCAACAATGGGGGTTGGAAAATACAACAGAATATGATAACATTGATATTAATGCATGTGATGCATGGGAATATACAAAAGGTGATTCGGATATTATTATTGCAGTTTTGGATTCAGGAGTAAAATTGGATCACGAGGATTTATCCATTAATTCTCAAATAGGCTGGGACATAGAAACAGAAACAAGCCCCAGTGATATTTATTGGAATGAGGAATTAAATCAATTGGGAAGTTATAATCATGGAACAAATTGTACAGGAATTATTGCTGCACAGCATAATGAAATTGGTGTCGCTGGTATTGCGCCTGATTGTGAAATAATGCCAATCAGTTATAATTTTCATAATAGCGAAAATATGTTTCAAAGACTTGCAAAGGGTATAAATCATGCATGGCAGAATGGGGCAGATATAATAAGTTGTTCATGGATTAGTGGTCAGCATTTTTATATTGATAATGCAATAAACAATGCAATAACAAATGGGAGAAATAGTTTAGGTACAGTTGTTGTCGCTGCATCTGGTAATGATAATAATACAACTGTTGAGTATCCCTCAATGTTAACAGGTGTAATAAGCGTTGGAGCCGTACATGAATGTGGTACGCGTTGTGTAGGTTTTCATACAAGTGCTATAGAAATAACCGAAATGCTAAATTGTAATGGAGAATTATGGCCTATTGGAAAAGGAAGTAGTTATGGAGTTGGTTTAAATGTAGTTGCACCTGGTCAAAATGTATATACAACTAATGTTAAAAGATCTGATTTTACAACCTTGCTTTATACTGGTGGCTTTGGAGGCACCTCCGCCGCAGCACCGCATGTATCCGGCGTGGCAGCATTGCTTTTAAGCGTAAATCCTGATTTGAACTACACAGAAGTAAAGGATGCTATAGAATCCACAGCACAAAAAATCAGAACTGATTTTTATGATTACAATGTGAGTAAACCCAATGGCATGTGGAATGAAAAGCTAGGTTATGGAATGGTTGATGCCTACGCTGCTCTTGAATCTGTATTCTGCCATGATGATGTGTTTATAGAATCAACTGACAATATAATATGGTCAGATGAAACGAATCTTTGCGAAAACCTTATCGTAGAGGGTGCTTTGACAATTAATGCTCCAGTTCATATTTACTCAGATTTACCTGAAATTACCATTCAAAACGGGGGGCATTTGATTTTTGACACAGGGAGTGAGTTGTATTATAGAGATGTTGAAGATTTTAATGGAAACATTAACGTTGAAGCAGGCAGCACGCTGGAATTTAAAAACGGTTCAGATATTGTACTCGCTGAAAATGGCAAAATCATGGTGAATCATGATTCAAATAATTCAGGTGACCTTGTGTTTAATAGCGGAGCATCTTTAACGCTATTGGATGACAACACGAACCTCGAAATCGCCGGCGACCTACACATCGCCTCTAACGCCACCTTCACCTTTACCGGCGACGGCTACATCAAATTCTCAAACCCCGGCGGAGATGCTGCCAACAATATTTTCTGCGGAACCGGTGCCTCCATTGTGTTACAGGGCAGCGGGCAGAATGATAAAATTATGGAGGTATAGCAAAGTAGGGATGCGATTAATCGCATCCCTACTTCGCAATGGTAAAATTGAAATGGGCTCATATGCACGTATGTTGAACGAAGTCGTTTCAGGCAATCAAGATTATCCTATTATTTTGGATAATATCAAAATCACCTCGGATGATGGGACATACAACAATCACCGTAGTTATTTTTTCTGGGGGCAACCCAACATTACAGTCAACGATTGTGTGTTTGAATACGGGCAATATGGTTTGTATAATTATACCTACTGGGGTTCTCCGCTTACAATAACAAATTCAACATTCAGAGATAACGAAACCGGTTTATACATGTATGATAAAGGTTTAACGCTTACAAATTGTACTTTTAACGACAACACACAGGTTGGCTTACATGCTGATAATATGAGTTTTGGCTCACAACTGACTAGCTGTAAGTTTAATAACAATAGTGAGGGTGTCGATTATCAGGGGAGTGCATCTGCTGATTTAAGTTTAAGCATGTGTGAAATATTAGATTCAGATAACGATGGCATTGTGACGACAGGTGGATTTGATTTGGATTTAAATTGTACTTGGGTGAGAAATAATTAAGATGGGATTTCAACTAATCTAGGGACTAAGGTAGATATTGCAAATAATGCAAGAAATGATTTGTCTAATAATGTTAATGCAATCCGTTTAGATTATGGTTACCTTTTGGCAGACAATGGATATAATAATCTTGCTTCAAACAATTACGCGGTAATAGGTGAAACTGTTATCCGTTGTAACCCTGGTACTCCGCCTGATTTAGGTGCAGAGCATAATAGATGGGATTCGAATAATAATTATCCAAATTATTTTCAAAACCATATACTGCAGGCTTATAACTGTAATCAAACACCAGTAAATATTATTGATACAGATCCTGATGATATTTTCTGCTATCATATAATTTTTAAAGGCGGAGATTTGGATTCAGGTGCAGACTCAGGCAGTAATAATGATATCTTACTTTCTGGCGAATCATCTGATGAGAGCTTGTCTGTACAAGTTGATAATTTGGAGCTGTCCATGCAATCAGTAAATACCGCCACAGCATGTCAACAGCTTATTTCTGAAAGCATTACCCTTATGGAGAATGTTTATGGCATAGAAACGGCTCAAGCTAATTATCAAAGTAAACGCATTTGGTCAAACATTCACAATATTATTGATAAGCATTATGAAATCATAGGCAGAGAAAATGAAAATCTGGGCTTTAACCAGTCTGTTGATCAGGTAATGCAACTTAACGAGCAACTTATGCTGGATGCAGGTGCCATTGCCTTTTACGAATATGCCTTAGATAATGCCTTACTTGAGCGTTTACGTGAGAATTTTAACGAAGCTTTGCTGCTGCTTGACAATTTAATTCTTGAATTGGAGGGTATGGACAAAGAAATTGCCTATGTAAATCGTTGGATTTGTCATATTGAAGCTGAGAGCGAAGCCGCATTGCGCAACATAACACCAGAGGAATTTATGGATGCCGTTGCAATATGCAATGCTGACTATGAAAATAGCTTGGAAAGCCTTTCTGATAATTTGGGAACAGATGAAAGTGCAGAGGAAACATCCACAGCACCCGAAATTCATATTGTGCCAAATCCTAACAATGGTAATTTCACACTTGAAATATCAGCTTGTACAGAAGGTAGTAGCGTACGCATAAGTAATGTATATGCACAACCAGTGTTTACACAAACCTTTACAGAGTCTGGTGCACAAACAGTACAGGTTTCCGGTCTCTCACAAGGACATTACACCCTTTATTATCTCGAAAATGAAACTGTCATTTCCAGCAAAAATATTGTGGTTGAATAAACAAACCCAAGCGAAATATTAACACCCCAAAAAACCGCTGTTTACCGCAGCGGTTTTTTGATAATTAGCATCTCTTTTTTTGTAGTGGAATTTGCAATAATAAAAAGCGATTAAACCATCTTAATTTGAAATGTATCCAACAAACCCAACAGTCCTGGATAAGCAAAACTCGCGCCTCGAATTTTGTTTCTTTCAGGATGGATGCTGTAATTTATTGCACTTGTAAAATCTGCCTTGCGGATAT
>JAYEFQ010000024.1:0-23877 GCA_034658655.1 Bacteroidota bacterium | reverse complement strand
TGTGAACCCGGAAGGAGTCGAACCCTCAACCTTCTGATCCGTAGTCAGATACTCTATCCAATTGAGCTACGAGTCCAAATTGCTAAGCATTTCTGCTCATTGCGAGTGCAAATATAGAAGTTTTTTTCAAAACAAAGAAATCTTAATTCAAAACTTTTAATAATTTTCCTTCCAATTCAAAGGCAGAAGCATCGGTAATCTCTATCTCACAGAAGGTTCCGGGCTCAAGGAATTTTTCTGATTCAAACAAAATTTCATTGTCAACTTCTACAGAATCATGCTCAGAACGTCCATAATACCAACCAGCTTCACGCCGATCAACAATAATTTTCAACTTTTGCCCAATTTTCTCCCTATTCAAATCGACAGAAATTTGCTCTTGAATTTCCATCAACTGATTCGCACGCTCTTCTTTTACCTCATCAGGTATGCTATTATCAAATGATTCAGCGCCAAATGTGCCTTCTTCTTCAGAATAAGTAAATACGCCAAGTCGATCAAATTTCCACTTTTTCACAAACTCCAAAAGCTCCTGAAATGCTTCCTCAGTTTCACCAGGATGACCTACCAGCATCGTAGTTCGTAAGCTGATATTGGGTGCTTTCTCG
The DNA here is from genome assembly GCA_034658655.1 of Bacteroidota bacterium. Lineage (GTDB taxonomy): Bacteria > Bacteroidota > Bacteroidia > Bacteroidales > ML635J-15 > JAQIBY01. Next base: position 23,269 of record JAYEFQ010000024.1, on the reverse strand, counting down.
CGAGCTAGGCTTAAAATTCGCTCTGTTTCTTTTTTATTAGTTGCCCTACGCATGCGTTTCAACACATTATCATTCACATGCTGCAAGGGAATATCCAGATATGCACACAACTTCGGATTTTCAGCCATCATACTCAATATTTCCTCGGGGAAAGCATTTGGATACAAATAATGCAAACGAATCCACTCAATGCCTTCAATTTCGCTAAGCTGTTGAACCAAAGTCGGCAATAATTTATTATCCTGCATATCATGTCCGTAGAAACTAAGATCCTGTGCAATCAAAAGTAGCTCCTTCACTCCTTCCGCCGCAAGATATTTTGCCTCATTTACAATGTCCTCCAAAGGACGCGAAATATATTTTCCTTTAATCAAGGGAATAGCACAAAAGGAACATTTACGATCGCATCCTTCAGCAATTTTCAAATAAGCATAATGACCTTGTGACGAATTCATTCGTTCATCTGAGTCCGTACTTTCCAAACGAAGCAATTTCATCATTTGCGCACTTGAATAATTTCCCATCCAATAATCTACTTCAGGAATTTCCTCCTTTAAATCATCTGGATATCGTTGCACAAGACAGCCAAAAACGACAATTGTTTTTATCTGACCTAGGTTTTTTGCCTCTGCCAAATCCAAAATCATCTGAACACTTTCTTCTTTGGCATCATTTATGAAACCACAGGTATTAATAAAAACAATATCATGACTCCAATGCTCAGCCTCATGCTCAACCTCCCAACCATGCTGCATCAATTGCCATGCAAGCTTTTCAGAATCCACCAGGTTTTTAGAACACCCCATGGTAATAATATTTGTCCGTTTTGCTTTTGTCATTATCAAAATCGTTTTAATTTTGTAAAGATACATAAGTCAATGAAAAAAATTAAGCTCATTCTCATTTTATTATTTGCTTTGGTCTTACAGAGTAAAGGACAGTTTTACGAAACCCCTAATTGGGTTAGAAATATTCCTTTGCATGGAGATATCACTGCAATTGGAATTTCCGATCCACGGGTACCTTCTGACAGCATTACAACGCTTCAGTCAGAAATTCGCGCAAAAGCAATTATTGCACTGTTGAATGAAACTGACATTGCATACACATCTCAATATTTTCAAGTAGAGACCGAGGAACATCGCACATATAAATTGCAAGAAATTATTGAAAAACTCGGAAAACTGCAAGCTCGTCTCCCCTATCATCCAGATGATTTCTCAATCATTGAATCCGTTGTCAATCAGAATAAGGAGCATATCGTTTTAATGGGATATCAAGATATTGCAGAGACTAAAACACATGTATTGAACGTATATTGTGAATTTTATTCAAAAGAATACGAAGTGAGTAATACACGCGCTTATGCCGTTGCCGAAATTGTTGAGCTACATATTTCTGACTCAAGTGAAAATGGCATAAAAAACTACACTTGCAAAATGGAGTTTGATGGTCGGGACGTTAAATTATCGAGCAATACCTGTGGATATAAAAATGAACCTCCGGGATATGCATACAGCTATAAAAAAACTTCTGATTTAGAAAATATTAACGAGTTTGACGCTACCTTTAATCTTGAAAAAGGAATTTGGCAAGCTTATTTCCGAGGATTATGCCATGCAATTAGTGAAAAAGCAAAAAATTATAATTCTAAAATCAAGAATTTAGATGATTTATATCGGAAAGCCAATGAATCAGAAGATACTTACGATGAATCTACTAAACAACAAGAGCTATCGAGACAAGTTGTAAAAAACACAATGCAGTTTTATTTACATGGCTTAGAAATTGATCAAAATATGCTGTATATCAATATTTCTACTCCCCAACTTGACCAGGAAAGTCCAATGAAATATTTTCCACCACCACCACCAGGCGATAGCATACAAGAGACTCCCTGTGATCGCAGTTTTTGGGATTGGCTTTTCGGACGAAATAATTGTGATTAAAATTCAATGCTGTCCGATAAAAATAAATTGTTAGATATATTTTCAGCAGCCCACTAAAAATCCGTAAAAAAAACCCAACAGATTTAATAAATCAGTCATTTACCTGATACCAAGAAGCATACATGCTATAATTATCCGCAATTTTTTGAATCATTTCTCGGCTTTGCTTTGGATCTATAGTTTTCATCCGCTTTGCAGGCACACCGGCATATACAGAGTTTGGTTCAACTTTTGTTCCAGATAAAACCAATGAATTGGCTGCAATGATAGAATTCTCCCCAATTTCTGCATGATCTAAAACAGTCGCTCCAATTCCAATCAAAACATTATTATGGATTTTCGCACCGTGAATTGTCACATTATGTCCGATAGACACATGGTCTCCAATTGAAATTGTAGATTTTTCATATAATGTATGCAGCACTGCATTATCCTGAATATTGACATGATTACCGATACGAATAGAATTTACATCGCCACGCAAAACGGCACCATACCATATACTGCATGTATCTCCCATTTCAACATCTCCGATAATCACTGCCGTTTCAGCAAAAAAGCAATCTTTTCCATATTTCGGATCAAACCCTCTGACACTTCGAATTAAAGCCATAATTACATCTTCTTTTTACAAAAATACATAAGTTTCGGCAATGGAATAAAAAATTACGGCATAAATTTTATTTTCAAATAATTTATCAAAAAATAATGCGTTTTTTACACAGTAAAAAGCGTATTTTTGTAAAAAAATAAGAATGCAGATTTGGAAAATGAAATATTTTCTCGTTTTATGTGGGATGCTTATCTCGGGGTTGCTGTTTGCTGACTTCGACCCTGAAACCTGCTCAGGTACTGATAATAGCAAAGCCGAAAAACAGTTTAAAAAAGCAAAAGAACTTTATTATAAAAATCAGAATAAAGCCAAAGAATATCTTGCTAAAGCATTGAAAGAAGACGAATATTTCGCTGATGCTTACTATATGTTAGCCGATTTTGCTATGCAGGATTATGAAAATGCACGTGGAATTAATGCAAAAATCGAAAAACAAAAAAAAGCAGAAGTACATACCTACTTAATGCGAATACTAAACATCTGCCCAAAATACGAAAACTATAATCTAAATTATCTTGTAGGCGAAGAATTCTTTAAGGATAAGGATTTCATCAAAGCAGAAGCATATTTAAAGGTGTTTGTCCGAAATACAAAGGATAATAAAAAAGCTGTAAATATTGCTCAAGACATGCTTGATGAAATTGATTTACTTCGCCAATTCAAACGAAATCCCGTTCCTTTTAACCCCGAGCCGGTAGAAGGGGTTTCAACCAAGGAAGATGAATATTTGCCACTTATTTCTCCAGATGGTGAATTACTGTTTTATACGCGGCAATTTATGAAGGAAGATATCAATAGCATTTACGGACAACGCCTGACCGAAGAATTTACCGTTGCAAACCGAGCCGACTCCACGTATATGCATTATGTAGATACCCGTGCAATGCCAGATCCGTTTAACCAAGGAAATAATCAAGGCGGAATTAGCATTACAATTGATAATTCAACACTTTTTGTCACACAATGTATTCCCTTAGATGATTATCAATACCGAAATTGCGATATTTATATTTCACATCGTACAGCCTATGGTTGGTCAGAAATGAAAAATCTTGGACCGAATGTTAACGGAAAACTCACATGGGAGTCACAACCTAGTATTTCTCCAGATGGAAAAACATTATTTTTTGCATCAGTACGCCCTGAGAATCTCGGTTCAACCAAAGATTATCAATCCTCAGACATCTATTACACCTGCCTTCAGGAGGACGACACATGGAGTAAAGCACAAAATATGGGAAAACCCATAAATACTGAAGGAAATGAGAAATCCCCCTTCTTTCATGCTGACAATCGTACGCTTTACTTTACCTCAGACGGACATGATGGTTTAGGTGGATTTGATATTTTCTATTCACAACAAATCGACAGTGCATGGATAGAGCCGAAAAACATTGGATACCCGATAAATACTGAAGAAGATGATTTAGGTTTTGTGGTTTCAACAAATGGTGATTGTGCATATTTTGCCAGCAACAAACTTAATGGAAATGGAGGGTATGACATTTATGGTTTTCGACTTTACGAAGAGGCGCGTCCTGACAAAGTCCTCTTTGTTAAAGGAAAACTTGTGAATGAAAACGGAGTAGCCATTACCGATGCTAAGGTGGAGGTTCAAAATGCTACTACCCGTGAAGTTACTGAAGGAATAATGGACGACGAATCAGGAAATTATGCGGTGGCAATGCGAATCGAAGAAGAGTCTGATGATGATTATTTAATGGTTGTTAAACGAGAAAACTCCAGTTTCACCTCACGCCTACTCGACCCTGATGAAATGGAGGATAATAAACCAACGGAAATTAATGTCACGGTTCAACCGATTGAAACCGGACAAGCAGTAAGGTTACACGATATATATTTCGATTTTGCTTCTGCGAAGATTCAGAAAAAAAGCTTTATAGTTTTAGATAATTTTGTAGATTTCCTAAATGAAAACATAAAACTAACCTTCGAGATTCACGGACATACGGATGATGTCGGGAATGACCAAACCAATATGAGATTGTCAAAAGAACGGGCTAAAACAGTTTATAATTATTTACTTAAAAATGGAATTAATGCCTCTCGAATGAATTATCTGGGATTTGGTGAAGAACGTCCGATTGCTACAAATGAAACTAATAAAGGTAGAGCACAAAACCGACGCACAGAGTTTTTTATTGTGGATAATTAGAATCTGTCCATAATGTCCGATTTCTTCGTTATTCTCGTTTTTCAAGCCAGTCATCCGCCGGCAAACAAACAGTTTATCTGGTTTAGTTTTAATAAATTTCAAATATCGAATATCGAATGAAAAATGATAAAGTTAAAACAATAATGAAAAATCTTGAATCAATAATAACTAAAGGGTCGGTTGCAGCGAGTAGCATAGTTTTGGTAATTGATGAATTTGAAAATTTGAATTTGTTTAGTATTTAAAAATTAGGATTTAGGATTCCCCTGCCCGTCCTGACTGCCGGCAAGCAGGCGTCAGGCAGGGCAGGCTCAAATCCCCTCTGATATTTTGCGCCGGCAATTAGCGATTTCAAGCTGATGAAATAAAATGTTAACTTTGCGAAATGGAATCGAATGCGCAAAATCATTACCTGCCCGGAAGTCGGAAAGAAATGGATGCTTTAGGATGGAAACAAGCTGATATCATACTATTCAGTGGGGATGCTTATGTGGATCATCCCTCCTTTGGAAGTGCAGTGATTGGGCGCATGTTGGAATCTGCTGGCTATCGGGTTGCGCTTGTTCCCCAACCGAATTGGCAAGATGACTTAAGAGATTTCAAGAAACTTGGCGCTCCTCTCCTGTTTTTCGGAGTATCTGCAGGAAACATGGACAGCATGATTAATCATTATACAGCTGCCCGACGATTGCGTCATGACGATGCCTACACGCCTGGAAATCGGCACGGAGCACGCCCTGATTATCCTAGCCTTGTTTACACCAAAATATTAAAGTCACTTTTCCCTGAAGTACCTGTGGTTTTAGGTGGCATTGAAGCTTCATTACGACGATTTACGCATTTTGATTATTGGCAAAACAAACTTAAACCCGGCATTTTAAAGGATTCAGGAGCCGATTATTTGTTTTACGGAATGGCAGAATATCCGATTGTTTATTTTGCAGATGCACTTGCTCAGAAAAAAGACATCACAGAACTGCATGATATTCCCAATATGCAATATCTCGCAAAAGGAATTCCAATTGACACTGAACATGAACTTCTGGCACCGCATGAAATTTGTTTACATGATAAAGATGCCTTTTCCTCAAATTTTGTGAAAATTGAGAGAAATGCGAACGCTTTGGAGGGAAAAACATTAATTCAGCCAATTGAGCAAGCCTATTTAATCACAAATCCGACCATTCCTCTCTTAAGCACAAAGAAACTCGATAAAATTTATTCACTTCCGTTTACACGGACAGCTCACCCACGATATCAAAACAAAGCCCCGATACCTGCCTATGAAATGATTCGACATTCGATTAACATTCACCGCGGATGCTTTGGAGCCTGTGCATTTTGCACCATTGCTGCTCATCAAGGACGATTTATCAGCAGCCGATCAGAAAAATCCATTATGAAGGAAGTGGAAAAACTGACAAAAATGGAAGATTTCAAAGGACACATCAGCGATTTAGGCGGGCCTTCGGCCAATATGTATGCCATGCAACCGATTAACTTAAATCAATGTCGAATATGCAAACGCGCTTCCTGTATTTATCCGGGAATTTGTGATAATCTTAATACAGATCACACACCACTGACAAAGCTATACGAACGAGTGCGAAATCATCAAGCGGTAAAAAAAGTAACCATCGGCAGCGGAATACGATACGATTTGATATTGAAAGCCGGTAAAAATTATCGAGCTTCAGCGGGAAATTATCTGGAACAACTTATCCGTTTTCATGTGTCAGGAAGATTGAAAGTTGCCCCTGAACACAGCGAAGACAAGGTTCTTAAAATCATGAGGAAACCTAGCTTTGAGCTGTATGAACGACTTCAAAAAACATTTGACAAAATCAATAAAAAACATCAACTTAATCAACAATTAATTCCCTATTTCATTTCTTCACATCCCGGCTGTAGTTATTCTGACATGCAGGAACTTAGCAAAAAGGTTAAAGCCGGAAATATCATTACAGAACATGCACAAGACTTCACACCAACACCTATGACCTTAGCAACAGTAATGTATTACACAGGAAAAGATCCTTACACTGGGAAATCGATAGAAATCACTTCCTCGCTAAAAGAAAAAGCGGCACAAAGAAATATATTAAAAGTTAAGTATAAAAAACAGACAAAAAAACGAAAGAAATAATTTTTACCGATGTTTTTGCGAGATTTTTTAACGGACAGCTGTATGTTTTTGTTGCCGATTTCAGAGCATGTCACTATATGACCGAACTGTCTATGAGTTTGATGCTTTTGTTTTTAATCTCCTTTATAATATGAGTATTGTGATGCTTTTTTAATACTGATTTATAATGACTCAATAAACGATAGTACAAACTCTCAAACACGTGCCAGTTACGCTTTTTGTTGCCATCGCTCATTGTTGAACGTGCCGGACTTTGCTGCAAATTAAGGTCGTCAATGAATATTTCACTTACACCAATCCCTACTGATATATCATTCAAACTCTGACACTTATTAAGCTGTCCGAAAGTTAATGCTACAAATTGATAGTATGTCTTATATTTACTACAGCCCTCTTGCTTTGGGGGGGAAACAAAAAACCCACGAAAACAAATTTTCGTGGGTTTTCATTGTCGGGGTAGCAGGATTTGAACCTGCGACCTCCTGGTCCCAAACCAGGTGCGCTAACCGGACTACGCTATACCCCGTATTTTTAATGAACTTTTGCTCTTGAAAGCGGTGCAAATGTAAAACTTATTTTTAAGTTGCCAAAGCTTTATTAAAAAAACTTTGATTTTATTTCTACTATTATCTGATATAACTTTAAAGATTCCTCACCGCTGGATAGCGGTGAGGAATCTTATTAATTTTAGTTCATTATTATATTTTTACCAGACAACAGTGATTTTGTTTTAAAGAGTTCAGTATAAGAACAGGCGATTTTTATAAAAAGAGTTATTTTGGATGAGATTTATACTTTTGAGAACCAGTGATTCCTAAGTATCAGTTATACTATTTTAAAATCAAAAATTCCAGTATTATGCCGATGTAGAATCCGCCATATGGCGGATTCTACATCGGTGTTAATTGAAAAAAATGTAAATATCGCCAAAAGAAACTTTTTTTTATTTTGTTTATTTATAGGCTGGACTCTTTAAATGAAAAAGTTTACATTTGTACCGCATAAATAAACGCATGATGAATTTTCGCATTATTGGTTTAACATTAGGGTTTTTATTGGTTTTGGAAAGTGTGTTAATGCTTGCCGGATTACCATTTTCAATTTATCATAATGATTATGATATTTCTGCTTTGCTTATATCGTCAGGCATTAGTTTGCTTAGTGGTATCAGCCTATATCTTTTAAATAGAAAAGCAAAGCGTGATGTAAAAAAACGCGAAGCATATATTATAGTGACATTTAGCTGGCTAACACTTTCTTTATTTGGCACCCTACCATTTTTAATTAGTGGTGTAATTCCGAACTTCACAAATGCGTTTTTTGAAACCATTTCCGGTTTTACAACAACAGGTGCATCGATTTTAAATGATATTGAGTCATTGCCACATGGTATTTTATTTTGGCGCAGTATGACACAATGGATAGGAGGCATGGGAATTATTGTGCTTTCAATTGCTATTCTACCGTTGATACGGGTTGGCGGAATGCAAATGTTTGCAGCGGAAGCTCCTGGACCAACCACCGATAAATTATCACCAAAAATTAAAGAAACTGCAAAAAAATTGTGGCTCTTATATGTGGGCTTTACTGTGACCGAAACCATTTTACTTGTCATTGGCAAAATGAGCTTGTTTGATGCGATTAATCATTCGCTTACAACCTTGGCAACAGGTGGATATTCAACGAAACAAGCCAGTATTGCTCATTTTGATTCTCCATTTATTCATTATGTGATTATTTTCTTTATGTTTGTTGCAGGAACAAACTTTGTAATCTCTTATTTTGCTTTAACAGGAAAACCTAGTAAATTATTTAAAAACGAAGAGTTTATATTTTATTTGAGAATTATTCTTGGGACAAGTCTGATTATTGCCATTGGATTGTTTTGGAAAAACGGACTTCCCGTTGAGCAATCTATTCGTGATGCTTTATTTCAGGTTGTTTCAATTATAACGACAACCGGCTATGTAACAACCGATTATATGCAATGGCAGCCCATGTCATTATGGATTGTATTATTTTTGCTCATGTTTATCGGTGGGTCTGCCGGTTCAACAGGAGGTGGTATTAAGGTAATCAGAATTTTACTTTTATTTAAAAATGCTTCCCTTGAGTTAAAACGGCTTATTCATCCCAATGCAGTAATTCCTGTCAGATATTCTGGGCATACAGTTCCACCACAAATTATTACGAATATTTTGGCATTCATTATTTTTTATATCATTATTTATTTGATTTCTGTCTTGATTATGTCATTCTGGGGACTGGATTTCATGACATCAATGGGCGCCGTTGCTGCTACACTTGGAAATATTGGTCCTGGAATTTATAATGTTGGACCGGCTGAAAATTTTACGTTTATTCCTGATGGTGGAAAATATTTCTTGTCTTTCCTTATGTTACTTGGTCGTTTAGAATTATTTACTGTAATTATTCTATTAACGCCACAATTCTGGAGAAAATAGAAGCCCTGATTTTTTCTTTGGCATGCGAATGACAATTGTGGTTTGAAAGTCCAAAATTAATTTCTTGCAGAGACTACCCTGTATTATTCATACTTTTTATAAATAATGCAGCTTACATTCTCTCAAAATATGCATCGAGAAATTGCAAACGTGCTTCTGTCCAGCTTTCAATGTGGTTTTGTTCGTTTTTTGAATCAATTTCGCTGTTCCACAGTTGATTTTCCAAATCAATAATATCAGAGACTGTAATTATTGCAAAGTTTTCTGAAAAATATTGAAGTATATTATCGGTTTCAAATGCATCTTGACGTAATGCTTGCCATCGTAGTTTGCATTTTTCACGAAAATTATCCGGATTTAAGCTTAACAATCTGTCGTAAAGTTTATTGCTGTGTTTTATTACTGTAAGGGTGTAATTCCCTTCCCAGTCTATACCAAAGCCTGTGTCTAAGTCCCATGGCAAATATTTTAATGTTTCATCTCCATTATAGCGATAAAAAAAGGTGTTTTTCCCAATATTATCGCCAGCTGAAATTAAATTCAGAAAGATAAAATAATCCACAAAATTGTCGATGTCAATGTGTTGAGATATTTGCTCGGTGAATTGCTCGTTATCAGCAAGCACAACTAAATTGCGTAGTTCGTGCAAGCTTTCCCAATTTATACGGTATTTTGGATCGGGATAAACTTGCTCCCAGCCATCCCAATACCAATTGGCAGTCGATAAATCACCTGCTTCATAAAATGTCGTGCCTCCGTTTCCCCATTCCACGGCTTTATACATAAGTGCATCCAAATTTGAAAGATGTAATTTCTCAGGCGTTATATTTTCTCCCAACGTGTAAATTCCCTGATGGGTTTCGTTAATGTATAGTTCTACAAATTCGGCATGTACAGAAAGTTCCGGATGATCGGGATGCATGGATTCCCAAATTTGAAAACAGATTTTATTTCGTAATCGGGATTTGTCAATATACATAGCATCCAAAATCCATTTGCTTTGCTGCGGAAGATTTAAGAAAGAGTTTGTCGTTTGAGCATTTAAATCGGCTGCACTTAAGCTGTTGATACCATATGCTTTTTTGTCAAATTGTAGTGCCGTTCTTCCTCTATGTTCTATGCCAATCCATGCTTCTTCATTTTCACAATCAGACGCAGGATTTGTAATAACCATGCGGGCAAGCGTTTTGGGTTCATCATGAATAGCATTTGGTGTAATGACTTGAACAATGGGCAAGTTAGTGAATTTTAAATTGAAATAAAATGTTGAATCGTGAAACTCCATTCGTATAGCATAGGATTCTTTTAATTCAATGTCTCCCAGCGTATTAACTTCATGATTATTTAATTCGATATCATTAAAATACACCGCGGCTTCATTGGAAAATTCAATTAAAGGATTAAAATTTGCCATTTCTGATGAATTAATTGGAACTCGGAGCGTTCGGGTGTTTATATCCAAAGCACAGGTTCTATGATTAAAACTAAGTAGCTCATTTTTCTCCATGGATAAATGCAAATTTTCAGGAATGCCAGTTTGCTCATTGTAGCAAGATGTCATTATCAACAAGAGTATGAAGCCAATTATGTGAGGGCTTACTTTTATCATAAGCCAAAGTGATAATTGAGTTTTAAAATTGCCATTTTTATGGGAAAGGAGTGTTCCAATTCCTGTTCATATCCAATCGCAAAACCAATTTCCCCAGGACCTGCTTTCATTTTGTCACCTAATATAATTCGGTATTTATCATGAAACGGAGCTCGAAATTGTTCATTTCCACGGAAATATTCTGCTGATAAGTAGATTTTATGTTTATCAAATTTTTCCCACTGGATTTTTAAACGATGCCGCCAATTTGTATTTATTTCATTATTTCTGTCTAAATTGTCAATCTCATTATATTCCTGCTGATATTTTAGGCGATAGTTGAATTCTAAATCCTTGATTGGTTCAATTTGATAATTAAAATGAAAGGCATAACGTCCTTCATGTGATAAATCAAGATCCCGTTTTTTGTTGTAGGTATATCGCAGTTCTATTCCGAGTTTAAATGCTTTATTTATCGAATATTCTAACTCTAAATTTGAAATGGCATCGTCTAATTGTGTTATATTATGATAAAAACGCATTTCCTGCTCAAACTTAAGATTAAAGTCATTGATAATTTCTTTATCAACCGACAGTCCTGTCCAAAGACTTAAATCGTTAGTAACATAAGTTTCTTGAGCTAATGTTGAATTAGAATAAAAGGCGATTATTACAAGCAAAATCAAAGAATATCCCGTGTTATTTATTTGATTTCTCATAATATCAGTATGATAAAATATTAGCGTGGATTATCATCCTGTTCCTTCAATCGTTCTCGCTTTTTCTTTAACTGTCGTTTTTCTCGCTCATTTAGCATGGATTCATCAACCACACGAACTTCTTTCCCGAAATTAATGAGTTTAACATTGACATAATGCTCTGGATTCATGCGAATATCATAAATGAGTCTGTCGAGATTAACGGATGCACGTTCCAGTTCAAGATATAAGCTGTCGTTATTAATAAGCATACCAAGACTGCCCTCTCCCTTATTGATTTTCTCAGAGATTTGTGCAAATTCACCAACAATTTTATTTGCATTATCAATGGTTTGAACTAGATTAATTACGGCAAGGCTATCAGAAAACTGTGATAGATTTTTAATTGTATTGGTAATTGCATCGCTGTTTTTATCAAGATTTTTGGTAATGCGTTCTGAATATTCCAAAATACGGGCAATTCGGGTTTTCTGATCAGACATGAGGGAGTCTAAATTCTGACTTGATGATTCGAGATAACTCACTGTTTGTTTTATGCTTTCAAAGCTATTTTGCAAATTCCGTTGTGTTTTTTCATTGAAAATATTTTGGATGACAGCAATAGCAGATTCAATTTCTGACATTAATTCTTCAGCTTGGTTTTTCAAAGGCAACATTTGTATGCTAACCTGGTCTCTAAGGCTTTGCTCCATTTTCCCGATGAGGGTGTCATTTTCAATATGTAAAAGCTCTGAATCTGCTAATTCAATTTTAATGCCTTTTGTGCCCATTAAATCCGTACTGTAAATTCTTGCGATGGAATTCTGTGGAATGGGATATTCATTCGACAAATCAAAACTGATCAGTAAATTTGCATTTTGCTGATGAAGCATGTGAATTTCAGTAACCTGCCCGACTTTATATCCATTTATTGTTACCGGACTTGATACATTTAATCCGTTGATACTTTCATACACAACATGAAAGGTATTTTGTTTATTAAATAAATCGTTTCCTTTCAAATAGTTAAAGCCCCAATAACTTGCTACTAAAACCAGTATTACAAGAAATCCGATTAAGCTGTATTTTCCTCTTGATTTTTTACTCATAATTAATTTCCTAGTTCATTTAAGGCATCTCTGATTGTTATGCGGTTGTTATTTTTAAACGCAACGACAAAGCAATCAGGATATTGTCCTCGTAATTTATTTTGTAAGTTAATAATTTCTTGATAATTTGATGATTTCCCAGCAGTATGTTTGTATAACCCCATATGAAAATATTCCCATGCATCAGTTATTTCTGAATATTTTATATTGATATTTTCACAGGACTCACTACTGGCACCAATTTGAACACGAAATATAATTTCTGCATTTTTAGTATCATCTGAAGGGAATGCTATATTTATTTCTCCGTTTTCATTTGTATTATCTTTTGAATCACCCCCTGTTTCTGTTTCTTCTTTATTTTCAATTAATTCAAGTGCATCTTCACCAGCAACAAGATTATCAGCCTCAAATGCTTTTTTATAGTCTCTAAAGGCACGAAACATTGCTGATGCCATATAAGTAATTCCTTCTTCGGTATTCAGATATTTTTCTTCTTCCGGATTTGAAATAAATCCTGCCTCAATTAGGATGCTTGGCATTGCAACTGCATGTAAAACCCAAAAACCGGCTTGTTTAACACCGCGATTATATCTTCCAACTCGATTTGTAAACTGATCCTGCATTAAGCCTGCTAAATTCAAACTTTGTCCCAAATATGCATTTTGATACATTGAAAACATAATATGTGATTCCGGACTTGTAGGATCAAAGCCTTCGTAATTATCCTCATAATTTTCCTCAAACATAATTACGGAGTTTTCTTTTTTCGCTACGGCGAGATTTGATTCTGTTTTGTGCAATCCCATGGCAAATGTTTCTGTTCCCACAGCGTTGGGAGATCCGGCCGCATTAATATGGATACTGATAAATAAGTCTGCTTTTGCTTTATTGGCAATTTGTGCACGTTTATATAGCTCTATAAAAACATCAGTGTCGCGGGTATATACGACTTCAATATCAGGTAAATGTTCATTAATGTATCCACCCAGTTTTAGTGCGAGTTTCAAGGTTATATCCTTTTCATAACTAATTTGTCCAACCGCACCTGGATCTTTCCCTCCATGTCCGGCATCAATTACCACTTTACGGATTTGAAAGTCAGATTTTTCGTTTTGTGCAAAAAGATTTGTAGAAATCTGAGAAAACCCAAAAATTAACAACAATATTATTATCTGTGTATGTTTCATTACTGCCTTTGCTTTTGAATGCATTTTTTTAATTAGTTTTGAACAAAATTTAAAATTACAAAAACGAGACCAATTTGAAGTATAAATTCATTAAAATATTTAAACTATCCAAATTTATTTTGGTTTGTCTGTTGTTTTTCCCTGCTAGCATACTTTTTGCCGCATTGGATGCTCCTGTAAATGATTTCTCGTTTCTGTCGGATAGTATTGATGTTGAAATGCCTGATACGACAATGCAAGTGGATACAATTGTTGTTGATACTTTGCCTCAAAAATCATCACAAGCCATTGATATGCCAGTTTATTATACAGCAAAAGATTCAAATATTAATATGATTCAAGAAGAATTACTTTTGCTGTATAAAGATGCCGAAATTAAGTACGATGATATTCAACTTACTGCTGATTTCATCAAAGTTAATATGAAAACCCGCGATGTTACAGCATATGGAATGTTGGATTCAGTAGAAAATGTTACCGGAAAACCAATTTTTGTGCAAGGCGATGAAACTTTTGAGGCCGATACTATTCGCTATAATTTTGATTCAAAAAAAGGAATAATTAAAAATGTTACGACTGAATTTGATGGCGCTTATCTTCATGGAGGGAAAACAAAACGACATGCTGATGAAAGTATTCACATGATTAATGGCAAATTCACAACCTGTGATCTTGATCATCCGCATTTTTATTTTAAACTTACAAAAGCAAAAGTAATTCCCAATGACAAAGTGGTTTCTGGTCCTGCTTTTCTCGTGATTGAAGATATTCCAACGCCGCTTGGTATTCCGTTTGGATTTTTTCCAAATAAAAAAGGTGCTACATCTGGTGTGATTATTCCTGAGTATGGGGAAGAAATAAATCGTGGCTTTTTCCTGCGCAATGGCGGATATTATTGGGCAATAAATGATTATTTGGATATGTTACTTACTGGTGATATTTATTCAAAAGGAAGCTGGGGAGCAGGAATTCAGTCGAATTATCGGGTTCGATATAAAATGAAAGGGAATGTAAGTTTTGTGTACAATGAAAACGTACTTGGATATCAAGGTTTTGAAAATTATCAAAGTAATAAGTTGTATAAATTCAAATGGGTTCACAAACAAGATTCAAAAGCGCATCCGAGCATGAATTTTAATGCCAGTGTTGATATGAGTTCATCGGCTTATGATAAATTCAATTCCTACAATGCAAATAATTACCTCAGTAATACTAAGCAGAGTAGTGTGAATTTTAGTAAATTTTGGCCGGGAACACCTTTTTCTTTTAATATGTCATTACAGCACAGTCAAAACAGTAGAGACTCAACGGTTACTATGACATTGCCAAATATCAATTTTTCCATGAGTCGGATTTATCCGTTAAAACGGAAAAATGCATCAGGGAAAGAACGCTTTTATGAGAAAATAGGTGTGTCTTACAATATGCAAGTAATGAATAGGGTAACAACGCTAGAAGATTCTATTTTCAATCTTGAATTTCAAGACTTTAATAATGGGATAAAACATTCTGTTCCGGTGAGTACAAATATGAAATTGTTTAATTACATTACCATAAGTCCCTATTTTAATTATAATGAACGCTGGTATGCAAAATCTCTCGATATTACTTATCAGGATTCAGTTTTAAATGATGTAGATTCAACCTTCGGTATGCCGGTTGAAACTAATATTTACGGGCTTAATCGCGTATGGGATTACAGTACTGGGGCAAATTTGAGTACGAAAATTTACGGCATGTTTGATTTTCATACAAAGTATTTAAAAACAGTGCGCCATGTGATTACTCCATCGGTAAATATGTCGTATTATCCAGATTTTAGTGCCGAGCGCTTTAAATATTATGCAGATTATATTTCTGACATTTATTATGATGAAATGACAGGACAATATGACACAATTAGTAAAGCCTACAGTCGTTATCGAGATGGAATTTATGGTTCGGCACCTGCAAATGGGGCAGGATCTTTTCGTTTTAATTTAACCAATAATTTGGAAGCCAAAGTGGCAAATGCGAAAGATACAACAGGGGAATTAAAAAAAATAAAAATATTGGAATCCTTGAGTTTTAATACCAGCTACAATATTATGCTCGATTCATTGAACTGGGCTCCAATTGGCATGTCAGGTCGTACAAGTATCGGGAAATTAAACTTGAATTTTAATGCGCAATTTGATCCTTATACTTTCCATATTGATAGTCTTGGAAACAGGCGGCGTATTAATGAATTGCAATTCAATAAAAATGGCGAACTTGCTAGAATTACTCGTGCTGGTATAACAGCAAGTATGCGGTTTAGTGCTGATGGAGTTGGGGGTGTAGATAAAAATGCCGACCAATTTTTGTATGGATATCCGCATGCTTACGTTGATTTCAGCGTGCCATGGAGTCTTAATTTGAATTACAGTTTTAATTACACAAAAACTTACGATACACCAAATACAACGCAAAGTCTTGGTTTTAGTGGGGATGTCAATTTGACAAAAAAATGGAAGGTATCCATTCGCAGCGGTTATGATTTTGTCAATAAACAATTAACCTATACGAACATTGAAATTCATCGCGATTTGCATTGTTGGGAAATGAGCCTTGCCTTTGTTCCTTTTGGAAATCGTCAGTTTTATAGTTTTCAAATTAATGTGAAATCAAGCCTTTTACAAGATTTGAAATTGCAGAGAAAACAAAATTGGGTTGATAATTTTTAAGGGGACTTCTAATAATTCTTTCGCTTGTCTGCCGGCAGGCAGGCATCAAGATTTTCAGCGTTTTTCATAGACAATGTAAATTTTTGAAGCACTATCGGGATAATGCAATAAAATTTAAAGCAGGATATGAGAAACGCTGAAAACCCTATGGGAACAAAATTCCAGGAATATAGTGAACTAAAATTATTAAATTGAACACATATCTGTATTATTCATTATATTTGCATGATTTTGGCTGCACTCGGCATAGCTCAAGTAACTTGGCTCTGCCCTCATTGGCACAAAATTTGTTTCTTGAAAGAAAAGAATTAATAGATGTTCCCTTAATATTGGCAGTATTTTTGCAAATCGGACAACGAAACAAGTCTGAAATTTGTTTATTATAATTAAATAAAAATAGAGTTTTATGAGATATTCGAGTTTTACATTTATGTTGGTGCTCCTGATGATTATTTCAGGAGTTTCACGTGCACAGGAATATAAAATTGAAGTGCAAGTTGAAGGTGTTTCTGATACTATTATGATGTTGGGACATCACTTCGGAGAACAGAAGTTTGTGGTTGATACCGTTCAGGCAGATGCGAATGGGAAAGCCGTTTTTTCAGGAGTTGAAGCACTCAATCATGGGATTTACTTGGTCGTTTTACCTTCAATTAATAATTCGTATTTTGAATTATTGATTGATGATGATCAAGAATTTAAATTGTCAACAAACACAGAAGATTTTGTTAATTCTATGGAGGTAAAAGGGAGCAAAACAAATGTTGCTTTTAACAAGTATCAGCGTCGTATGTCAGAGTTACAGCTTGATATAGGTCGTTATCAGAAGCAAATGAAAGCATTAAAGCCGGAATCTGATTCTGTTGAAATTTATAAAGAAAAAATGCGTGACATTTCAGAAATGAGAATGGATTATATGAAAGAAATCGCCGCAGATAACAAAGATAATCTTTTCGGGAAAATTATCAACGCAATTATTGAACCTGAAATTCCCGATCCACCAAAGGATGCGGAGGGAAATATTACTGACTCAACCTTTCAATATCGCTATTATCGTAATCATTATTTTGATAATATTGATTTAACAGAGCCCGGATTAATGCGCACACCAATTCTTCAAGCAAAAATTAATTATTATTTCAAAAATGTAGTTCCTCCAATTGCCGACTCTGTTATTCCAATTGCGAATAATTTAATTGAGCAAACAAAATCTAATGAGGATATGTTTCGTTTTATGACATCCCACCTTTTGAATTATTTTGAAACATCAAAAATTATGGGAATGGATAAAGTCTTTGTAACCCTTGCCGAAAATTGGTATTTGTCAGGACAAGCATTTTGGGCTGATGAGGAATTGTTAGAAAAAATCACAGAGCGTGTTAAGAAAATTGCGCCTAATTTTATCGGTAGCATTGCCCCGGATATTGCTAAAGTTCCTACCTATCACAACGAATTTGCAACACTTCACGAAGTTGAAGCTGATTATGTTGTGATGGTATTTTATGAGCCGGATTGTGGACATTGCAAAAAAATTGTTCCTAAATTGCATAATATCTATGTCGATACATTAAAGGATGATAATATTGAGGTGTTTGCAATTTATACACAAGGAAATGAGCCGGATTGGAGAGAATTTATTAAAGAAAAGAAAATTGACCAATGGATTAACGTGTGGGATCCTTATCGACATTCCAACTTTAGAAATAATTACGATATTTACTCAACACCGGTGATTTATATTCTCGATTCAGAAAAACGAATTGTTGCAAAGCGGATTGATATCGATTATATTACTCGATTTATTGAATTTGATCGAAAGAAAAAAGCAAAAGAAAAGGCCAATGAATAAAAGCATTTTTATTGGAATATTATTGATTTTGAGCCTGAATACCCTTCAGGCTCAATCGTATCATTTGAGTTTTGATATCCCTGATTTGCCAAATCAATTGTTGCGATTAGGACATCATTCAGGACCGGATATTTTTCTTGTAGATTCAGCCCAAACCGATGCTCAAGGAAAAGCGATTATGTTGGGCGAAAAACCACTGGAACATGGTATTTATTTTATTGTTATGCCCTCAGGTGCGCATTTTGATTTTTTAATCGGCAACAAACAGCAACTTAGCATATCCACAAGACAATATAAGGTGCTGGATTCTCTCAAAATTAGTGGAGATATTCAGAATCAGGCGTTTGTTAATTTTCAACAACGCATGGCAGATTTCAGCAAGGCGAGTAAACAGTTGGAGATTGAAAAACGTTTTTATCAAAACACACACGATTCAATTGCTTCTATAAACGTTAAATTGAAAGCAATTGATATGCAGCGAAAAGCATTATTCGATTCTTTGAGTATGATGTTTGACTCTTCGGTGTTGGGAGATGTTATACAGGCAATGAATCCACACCCAGTGCCCGCAAACATACAGGCATTGCGTAATGAGAAACCTGACAAATGGTTTAATTATATCTCACGACATTTTTTTGATCATGTGAATTTCAGTGAGCCAGCGGTATTTAACGCTCCAGCGCATGTTTTTCACAATCAATTTAAGAAATATTGTCAATATTTCTTAAATGCGAGAGCAGATTCCATTCACCTTGTTTATGAAGAAATTGATCTTTTACTGAATAAAGCATCTGCAAGCAAAACTGCACATCGTTACGTGCTTAGTTATCTTATGGATATTTATGAAAATCCTGCTGTCGTTGGTATGGATGCCGTATTTGTTTATATCGCCCGAAATTATTTTGAGGCAGGGAAAATCCCGTGGGCAAATGCACAGATTGTACAAGAGATTAAACGTAGAGCTGATTTATTAGAGCAAAATCTTGTCGGAAAAACATCTGTAGATTTGAGCTTTCCTGATGCAGTGGGCGAGATGCATTCTTTGCACGAGGGTAAGGCTCGATATACGCTACTTTGGTTTTTTGAAACTGATTGCCTGATTTGTACTGAGAAAACCAAAGAATTAGTGAAAATTGCTGATGATTTTAAGGTGATGAATGTTGATGTGATTAGCGTTAATATCGATCAAAAATCGCAAGCTTGGAAAAACTATATTGAAAAATATCAATTGCCTTTTTTAAATTTGTGGAATCGGAATGAAAATCCAGATTTATTAACAGCCTACGGAGTATATAAAACTCCACGCCTTTATATTTTGAACCCTGAAAAGACAATTGTTGCTAAAGATATTCAGCCAAAGCAATTACTTGATTATATCGAGTATTTAGATGAAAATTCCCCACGCTTGAGAAACCGGTTTTTATTTAATTCTCCTGTAATGCACTAATGAAAAATCAAATGACAGACTACATTGCAATCATACGTAAACATTTAAAAATCATTCGTTATTGGAGTGTTTTTCTCGTAATGATAGGATTTTTATGGACAGCGGGTAGTATTGTGTTTGCAATTGTTTTTTATGGAGCTCAAGACAATTTGTATGTGTATAAAAGTTTTGATGTTAGCGATTTTCTTTTTGCTCTAGCCTTAATAAATATAGTGTTGGCTTTCTTCCCCGCCTTTATTCTCAGTCTTTTTGCCATGAATTTGAAACGCTTTCAAATCAGTAATGAAAATGATGATTTTGAACATGCTGTTTTCTATCTTAAAAGTTTATTTACTTATTTTGGCAGTTTTGCAATCCTATTGATAATTATCATTTTATTGCAAATCTTGAATTTGATTGATTTTTCGTTTTTATTATAGCTTCTACTGCAAATTCTGTCGAAAAATTCCAATCGAATATTTAATACCATTTTATTTAAATACACTCACTCTGTTTTACCTTTACTGTACTTTGCTCCTTTGGGCAGAAAACCTGAGGGATAAGATTCTCACGCTCTCGTTCTCGCCAGTGTGCAAGCTCGATTTCGTACTCAAAGTTTAGCTTTCCAGCTCGCATACTCACACTTAGCGAAGACCTGAAAAAGTTTGACGCACAAAAAAAGCCGCTCACATTGAACGGCTTCCTTTTATTAATTTGAAATGAATTAGTTTTTGTATTGGAAAACAACTACGTTACCTAAATTTTCATCATGTGCAGTTGGATTTACAAAACCATCAATATATTTCACTAAAACATAAGCTCCATCCACTTTAGAAACAAAAAGTTTTTCAGCGAAGACTTTTGAATCATAATCACGTTCTAATTCAATTTCATTAAGCGCAGTTCCGTCTGTATATGCATTAACAATTTCAATGTAGCTAGTATAACTATCATTATCTACGACTACAAATCCTTCACAATTTGTTGTTGGTTTAATAACAATTGTGTTATCTGTATTTGAATCATATTTCACACCAATTGTTGTATTTTCAGTATCGTAAACTCTATCACCATTATAGGTAGCATAATTTGAAGTCGCTGCTTGAGTAATGAAAACACTATCTGAATATGCAGATAATAAATCAACTAACACAACATTTACAGTTGTATCGTAATCAGCCATTACAAAATCGGTTACACTTACAGTCTCAAAACCGTCTTTTTCTACGGTATATTCGTAAGTACCTTCCGGAACAAATTCAAAAGCATAAGGAGCAGCAGTTAATTCAGCACCGTCAAATGTAACTTTTGCATCTGTAATTTCATTACCAGCTTCATTTTCCACATTAAAGGTTACAGTGTAAGCTTCATCAACAAAAAAGGTATATTCTTTAAAAGTTTCTTGCGGAGTTTCACTTGCATCAGTTAAAACAACTTCGTAAATAATTTTGGTTACTCCATCTGCAAAATCAGACACTACATTAGTTGTTGTAAAGTTGTAATCAAAATCAACTAAACCTGAATATCCAGTTGGAGACACAGCAGAAGCGTCATAATACAAATCTAATCCTTTGTAAACAAGCTTAGTAATTTCAATATCTGAAATTCCTGCTTCAGCACTAAAAGACATATCCAAAGTTTTGTTGTAAGTTGATTCATCTCCAATAGTTACAAAATTTGATAAATCGTTTGGTGTCCATGTAATTATAGGTTCAGCATACTCTTCTGTACAACTACTAAGTATTGCTGCCATTGCAGCTAATACGAATAAAATTTTTAAGTTTTTCATAAATTTTAAATTATTTGGTTAATATTTTAATTTTAAAACACTATTGATTTGTTTATTATTATACAAAATTAACAATTTATTCTCAATATTCAATTATTTTACCAGTTTTATAAACATCATTTTCATGATTTTTATTGTTTAAACACATAAAATGCTCAAAACTATTACCAAAATTTATGCCAAACAAGTTGTTTTTTCAAATAAATACTGTCCGATAGAAATAGTTCTACTACAAATTTGATGATTATTAATCGAATTATTATTGTTTCTGCCAAAAAATACACGAATATTAGAAGTAAGATATTAATTACCACTGTGGTTAATCACAAACTTAATTCATCTGAAACCGATTAACCCTGACATTTATGTCGGGGTTTTGATGCGAAAAACACAATTGGGCTTTAGCCCTGACATGCTTTTATGAATTACAATTGATAAATATTCCACGAAATTTGCAGTTGAACTGATTATTTCATAAAAAAAGCCCACTAATATTCGCAGTGGGCTCTCTACTTTATCTTTTAATTAATTATTTACCAATAATTGCATTCAAATCGTCTTCGGTTGCAGGACGTTTTTCCAACAACTCATACTCGAATGTCAAATCTTTACCAGCAAGTGGATGATTAAAATCCACAATCACTGATTCGTCTTTGATTTCTTTCACCATCACTGGGATTGGACCTTCTGGACCCTGTGCTTGTAATTGCATGCCTTCCTCTATTTTCAGATCTTCAGGAAACTGAGTTTTTGGCACATCCTGAACTGCCTCTTCGTTTACCGAACCGTAAGCATTTTCAGCAGTAATTTCAGCTTTCCGTTTGTCACCAACATTTGCTTCTTTCACATCGGATTCCAAACCAGGAATTAACATACCAACATCCATAATAAATGCAAGTGGCTCACGCTCTAATGATGAATCAAATACAGACCCGTCAGCAAGTGAGCCGGTATAATGAATTTTTACAAAATCTTTTCCTTTGATATCAATATCCATAATAAAACATTTTTAGGAGATTAACTCCAACTAATTAAAAATCAATTCTGCCACAAAAGTAGAAATTATCATTTGACTGACAAACCATATTTGAGTTTTTTAATTTCCTTATCAAAAAAGTCTCTTTTTCATTATTACTCAATAATAACAATTATAAAGACTTTAATTCCATTTTTTAGCGGAATTTATATTTTTATTCTATATCTCATTACCTGCTTGTGGCTGACGGTTTGAATATGGTGCGTTTGGCATTTTAACGCTCCAAACTTTCAATTTACTACTATGTTTATTTATTGCTATCATCTTCATTTTTAGCACTATCTGCCAAATGCACTATATTTTTTGTGTGTGCCTTGCATGAGCAAGAGCACACTTATTGTAAGCTCATTAAAAAGTTTAAATATGCAAATTTAAATTGAGAAAAGCGAACAATAAGTGTGTGTTTTTTTTCCAGAGGGTGAAAGTCCCTTATTGGCAAGTTGGTGAAGCCAATTAGTAAGCTGCAAGCTGGTCTGAAGCGATTCAGGCAGTGAAGGAAGCAGGACTACAAATATCTGTACCGACGAACA
>JAYEFQ010000023.1:0-103522 GCA_034658655.1 Bacteroidota bacterium | reverse complement strand
GGTAATCAGCACAATTTTTGCTGCAGATTGAGTTTTTGCCTCATTCACCATAAAGCCCAAAGTTGCATCATCCATATTGATTTGTGGATGCAATAAAAGCACATGCTCAACATCGCTAAATTGATCAAAAGGCATATTCATTTCCGATGCATTCACATGTCCCTCTCCAATGTGCAGTAAATGAAAAGAGCCAGTATAGTCAATCATTTCAGTTTGGTCTGATAATGTTTTCAACGCAAAAATCTCTTCATTTGTCAATCGTCCACCGGCAAATAAGGCAGTGGATTTATCAAAACTCAATTTTTCTCGCAAATAATTTTGAACTTCATCCCAACTAGCTTCTTCTAACTTTCCTTTTCTGCGAATCAGAGGTTTTTTCAGTCGCTGTGAGTCGTTAATAAAGTTATATGCAAATTTCGCATAGCGATCAATATTCCCAAGCGGATTAATCATTCCTTCAGCGCCGTTTACACGGAAAACAAATCCGTTTTTATGTTCAAGCTGAATGCTTTCACCGATGGAGCCAAACGGACTGATTGCTTTCACTGAATCCGTTTTTACCGGACCCGGTTTAAATTTCGCATTTTCTGTAATTGCACCTGTAGGACAAGCAGAAATACACAATCCACACGATTCGCAAGTAGTTTCCACAAGAGATTCACCCATCGCAGGAGCGACATGGGTATCAAATCCGCGATCAACAAGACCAAGCGCAGATGCCCCAACAACATCTTTACATATCCGAACACAACGTGAACATAAAATACACTTATTATTATCAAGCTCGATATAGGGATGAGAAAAATCAATTGGTCGTTCTTGAAATTCTCCGGCAAATTTTTCCTGTTCAACATGATATTCTGTAGCTAACTTTTGCAAATCACAATCAAAAAACTCGGTACAACCGCACTCTAAACATCGATGTGTCTCCTCAACAGCAACTTGTTCCGATTCATATCCTAACTCAACTTCTTTAAAATGGGTTCTGTCATTTTCAGGGAGTACGGGCATTTCGTGTCGCATTTGTTTTTGATATCTGCCAAGATAATCTTCAGAAGCCTGAGTTTTAAAATTATCTTTTCTACTGACAAATGGCTTTGTAATCGGCATGGGTTCTTCACCCCGTAAAAACATATTGACAGAATGAACCGCAGTTTTTGCCTGTGCAATTGCCTCAATAATTGTTGCCGGACCAGTTACTCCATCTCCTGCAGCAAAAACAGATTTTATTCCAGTTTGCAGAGTTTTCTCATCGGCATCAATATCGCCCCAACGGTTGATTTCCAATTTTCCTTCGTCAGCATTTGCATTGATATCATCCATGAAATTCACCTCGGTTTTTTGACCAATTGCAGCAAGGATATAATCACATTCCAACTCGAATTCAGATCCTTCAATCGGCACCGGGCGTCTTCTGCCAGATGCATCGGGTGCACCAAGCTCCATTTTAATCAATGTCATGGATTTAACTTTTCCCTCCTCATCTGCATTCACCTTAACGGGATTTGTGAGCAGCATATACTCAATGCCTTCTGCTTTAGATTCGTGAACTTCAATTGGATTTGCAGGCATTTCTTTTTCGGTACGGCGATACACGATGATTGAACGTTCAGCTCCACAACGCATGGCAGTACGACAACAATCCATGGCAGTATTTCCACCTCCAACAGTAACAATGGTTTTTCCTGAGAAATCATATTTCTGCCCTGTCATTTCCATATTACGAAGAAAATCGATACCGCTAAAAACGCCATCTGCCTCTTCACCTTCAGCACGCAACAAAGTACCACGCTGCGACCCAATGGTTAAAATTGTTACATCGTAATCTTTTTTAATTGTTTTATACGAAAGATTTTCACCAAAATTTTGTTTCGTAAAAATTTCACTACCTAATTCAGTAATAGTTTCAATTTCTTTATCGAGTAAATCGTTTGGTAATCGATATTCGGGGATCCCGTATCGCAACCAACCTCCGGGATGTTCATTAGCTTCAAAGATATCGCATTGATGACCTTTTTGCTGCAACCAATATGCAGCAGACAATCCGCCAGGTCCGGCACCAATAATTGCCACTTTTTTCCCTGTCGGCTCAGCAACTTCAGGTTTATAATGCTCAGAGTGCAATAAATCCTGATCGGCAGCAAAACGCTTTAAATAATCAATCCCGACAGGATTTTCTTCATCGAGTAAATTTCTCCGACAAGCGGCTTCGCAAGGTCTAACACATACCCGACCACAAATTGCAGGCAAAGGATTATCTTCCTTGATTAATGCAATGGCATCCTTATATTGTTTTTTTTCAATCAATGAAATATATCCTTGAACATCCACCCCTGCAGGACAAGCTTGCTTACATGGTGCCACACAATCGGCATAATGATTGCTCAACAATAAATCCAAAGCCATTTTTCTAGCATCATACACTTTTTTATTGTCTGTGTTGATTTGCATACCTTCAGTAATTACTGTAGAACAAGAGGGTTGTGTTCCCTTACCAACAACTTCCACAACACATACAAAGCATGAAGAAAATGGTTTTAGCCGCTTATCATGACACAATGTAGGGATTTTTATTCCATTCCGATTCGCCAATTGTAAAATGGTTTCACCAGAAATTCCTTGTACTGTTTTTCCATTTAAGATAATATTGAGTTTATCCATTGTTCAGATTTTCAAAATTTTATAATAATTTAATTGCATCGAAATTACATTTAGTATAGCAGATCCCGCAATGAATGCAAGCTTCTTGATCAATATAATGTAATTGATTGCGTCCTCCTGAAATTGCATTGACAGGACAATTTTTTGCACAGACAGTACAACCCGTACATTTTTCTTCATCCACCATATAGGTAATGAGTTCAGGACACACCTTAGCGGGACATTTTTTATCTCGTATATGCGCCTCATACTCATTTCTAAAATATTTAATAGTAGTAAGCACCGGATTCGGAGCCGTTTGTCCCAATCCGCACAAGCTATTTTCTTTTACCTGATACGCCAATTCTTCAAGTTTTTCGATATCACCTTCTTTCCCGTCACCTTTTGTAATTCGAGTTAAAATTTCTAACATTCGTTTTGTTCCGATACGACAGAAAGTACATTTTCCACAAGATTCTTTCACAGTAAAATCCAAAAAATATCTTGCCATATCCACCATACATGTAGTTTCATCCAAGACAACTAAACCACCAGAACCCATAATTGCTCCGGTTGATTTCAATGACTCATAATCGACAGGAATATCTACCATATGTGCAGGAATACATCCTCCGGAAGGACCTCCAAGCTGGACAGCTTTAAATTCTTTGTCATCAATAATTCCGCCACCAAGTTTGAACACAATATCTCGAATACTCATTCCCATAGGCACTTCAACAAGTCCACTATGCTTAATTTTTCCTGTTAAAGCAAATACTTTAGTTCCTTTGGAATTTTCTGTACCATATTTAGCATATTCTTCTGCGCCTTCACGTATTATCCAAGGTATATTTGCCAAGGTTTCAACATTATTGATATTAGTCGGATTCCCCCACAATCCTTTCACGGCAGGAAATGGTGGACGTTTTCGAGGCATTCCTCTTTCTCCCTCAATGGAAGCCATTAATGCGGTTTCTTCTCCACAAACAAAGGCTCCTGCACCTTTTTTTACATAAATATCGAAAATAAACCCTTCAATCCCACAGGCATTTTTTCCGAGATATCCTTTTTCCCGTGCTTGATCAATGGCAATGTTAAGACGTTTAATTGCTAAGGGATATTCTGCACGACAATAAATAACACCTTGCTGAGCGCCAATGGCATAAGCGCCAATCATCATGCCTTCGAGTACTGCATGAGGATCTCCTTCAAGCAAAGATCTATCCATAAATGCACCAGGATCACCTTCATCAGCATTGCAAATAATATATTTTTCGTCACTCTCACTATTTTTCGCAAACGTCCATTTTTTACCGGTAGGAAAACCACCGCCACCACGACCACGCAGTCCGGAATCGAGTACATATTGAATAACGTCATCTGAACTCATTGCTTGTTGACGGATTTTTGCCATTGCCTGATATGCACCTTTCGCTTCAGCTTCTTCTAATGCTTCTGGATCGATATACCCACAATTACGCAATGCAATTTTCATTTGACCATCAAAAAAGACATCATCAAGGGTTTCAAACAAATCTGAATGCACAACAAAATCTTTCAAAGGTTGTTTTTGAACGATATGTTTCTCAATTACCTCAAGTACTTTATCTTCATCTATACCACCGTACAGATAATGTCCATCGTCATCAATAATTTCAACCAACGGCTCATTATAGCACATCCCAACACAGGAAGTTTGCTTGAGTTCAAAATCCAGATTATCAGCACGTTTTAATGCTTCAATTTTCTCATAGGTCTTTTTTGCTCCTGCAGCAATCCCACAGGATCCCAGACCGACAATAACTTTGGTTTTGCCCATAGTACTAATTTTTTTCAGGTACTTATTTCGATTTTTCGTTCACACGAATATTTCGGATAATTTTTAATGCACCTTTTCCATCAAGATTACCATAAATTTCATCATTAACCATAATCACAGGAGCCAAAGAACAACATCCGAGACAAGCAACAGATTCTAATGTAAATAATTTATCTTCGGTTGTTTCACCATCTTTTATTTTCAAGCTTTCTTCCAATGCATCAGTAAGCGCCTTTGCCCCTTGCACATGACATGCAGTACCATGACAAACTTTGACAATGTACTTACCAACAGGGTTCAATCTAAACTGTGTATAAAAGCTTGCAACGCCATACATGTCCGATAAATTTAACCCTGTTTCATCAGCAAGTTTCGGGAAGGCTTGTTTTGGCAAATATCCATAAATATTCTGCGTACTTTGCAGCAAAGGAATCATAATTCCACGCTGATTTTTGTACTTTTCAATGATAGAATCAAGCAAACTCAAATCCACTTCATCAACCTGATTATCAATACCTTTTACTTGTTTAATACGGGAAATTCGCATTAGTTTTAAATTTTAATTATAAATTAGCTTAAAGATATAAAAATCCTGTTTATATTTTTAGTAGGGATGCGATTAATCGCATCCCTACTAAAAATAATTATTCCAATTCAATATAAACTTCAATCATTTTAACCTCTTTGTCAGGGATGATTTGGATTTCCATTAATTCATAAGGCAATAAAATGCTTTCTCCTTTTTCAATGGTTTCTGATGCATTATCGGATCGGATTTCAGCTTTCCCATCCACACACATATAAACAACAAAGGATTGGCAATCCACATAAGATTTAGTGATTTTTTTATCAATATGAATCATGTTCATGATAAAATAATCAGTGCGCAACATTCTTGACGGGGAATTGATTTCCGATTCATAGAGAGTTTCTGCCTGCTTTATTTCTGAGAAATCAATCACCTCCATTGCTTCCTGCACATGCAGTTGTCGTGGCTTTCCATCAACACCCATTCTGTCCCAATCGTAAATACGATATGTTACATCAGAATTTTGCTGTATTTCTGCAAACAAAATTCCTTTACCAGTTGCATGTACTCGTCCGGCAGGAATAAAAAACAAATCTTCAGCTTTAACAGAAACCCTATTTAATACCGGCAGTATCTCATTATTATTCATTCGTGCAACAAACTCAGATTTCGCGACGGACTTATTAAATCCTGAAACAAGTTTTGCATCAGATTCTGCATCAACAATATACCAAGCTTCTGTTTTCCCAAAAGATTCATGTTTTTTCGCAGCAACCTCATCATCGGGATGCACTTGCACGGATAAATCGTCATTTGCATCAATAAATTTTATCAATAGCGGAAAATTTTCACCAAAAAGCTCAAAAATATCCGGACCAAGCAAATCACCCATATAAATTTCAAGAATATCCTGAAGCGTATTTCCTTCAAGGAATCCGTTTTTTACGACAGAAACGCTTCCGGGCACGGCAGATATTTCCCATGATTCCCCACAATTTTCAGGCGCATCATGTTTATTAAGTTGAGATTTCAATTTGCTTCCGCCCCAGATTTTTTCTTTAAAAACAGGATGAAATTTTATTGGATAAAGTGGTAATTCTTTCATTTGTCAAATTATTATTATCTTGAAAATCAAAATTACAAAATAATATGAAAGAATACACCTTTATGCATCATACTATTAATTTACTTTTTCGAAATTCAGTTTTGCATAATGAACTTTTATCAAGTGAAGTAAGACTGGAAATTTCAGAAGGATACATAACATATAGTCTATGACTAATAACACATGGGAGTAAGTATATATTAAAGGACACAGCAGTTTTAAGATAAATTTAAAAGATGTAAATTAAATGGAAAATTCTGAAATTAAAATATACAAAACGAAAGAAGGTAACACTTCAATTAAGGTTAAACTTGAAAACGATACTGTTTGGTTAAATCAATACCAATTAGAAAAGTTATTTGAAACAAATAGAACATCTATTAATCGACATATTTCCAACATCTACAGAAGTCAAGAACTTAAAGAAAAATCAACTTGTGCAAAAATTACACAAGTTCAAGATGAAGGTAATCGAGCAATAAAACGGAATATAAAACACTACAATCTTGACTTAATTATTGCTGTAGGATATAGAGTTAACTCAAAAAAAGGCACAGAATTCAGAAAATGGGCAAATGAAGTATTAAAAGACTATTTGGTAAAAGGTTATGTTGTCAATCAAAAAAGATTAGAAAAACAAGTAGAACAGTTGTCCCAATTACAAGAAACTGTTAGAATATTAAGCAATACAGTTTACCATAAGGAATTATCAACAGATGAAAGCAAAGGACTTTTACAGATAATTTCAGATTATTCATATGCTTTAGATATTTTAGATGATTACGACCATCAAAGACTTGAAATAAAAGACACTTCAGGAAAAGAAACACATCAATTAACTTACGAGGAAGCAATTAAACAAATTAAAATGACAAAACAAGTATATGGTAATAGTGATTTGTTTGGCCACGAAAAAGACCACTCATTCAAAAGCTCTGTTTCTACAATTTATTAATCGTTTGATGGACATGATTTATATCCTAGCATTGAAGAAAAGGCAGCAAACTTATTATACTTTGTTGTGAAAAATCATTCTTTTTCCGATGGCAATAAACGTATTGCAGCATTTCTGTTTTTGTATTTCTTAGAGATAAATGGAATATTGTTTAACTCTAATAAACTTAAAAGAATTGCAGATAATGCATTAATCGCTTTGACATTGATGATTGCTGTTAGTAAACCAGAAGAAAAAGAAACAATGATAAAAGTAACTGTAAATTTAATTAACAAGAAAAATTAACAACAGACAAACAATAGAAGCCAACAATTATAAAATAACAAGAGTTATTGTTGATGATAAAATATCTTTCGTAAAAATAAAAGATTTAAATTTTTCTATACATTAGTCTTTTTATTCAGATGATTTTTTTTGCTCTAATAATATCGCAATTCTTTCATTTGTCAAATTATTATTATCTTGAAAATCAAAATTACTAATCTGAAAACAAATAGCAAATTATGTTAATTGTAGGAATAGCAGGGGGTACAGGTTCCGGCAAAACAACTGTTGTCAAGAAAATTGCCAATAATTTGAAAAAAAATGAGATTTCTTTAATTCCACAGGACTCATATTATAAAGACAACAGCAATCTTCCGCTAAAGGAAAGGCAAAAAATTAATTTTGATCATCCCAACGCAATTGAGTGGAATTTACTCATTGAGCATGTGATGGCTCTAAAAAATGGAAACAGGGTCGGACAACCGATTTATTCATATTTAACCTGCACACGTGCGAAAGAAACCATTCCGGTTGAATCAAGAGAAGTAATTATTATTGAGGGCATTTTGTGTTTAAGTCATCCGAAACTACGGGAATTAATGGATTTAAAAGTTTTCGTACATGCCGATGCAGATGACCGTCTTACCCGAGTAATAAACCGGGATATTATTGAGCGTGGTCGTTCGATAAAAACAGTTTTAGACCGTTATGTAAAAACGGTAAAACCATCACATGAACAATTCATTGAACCAACAAAACGTTATGCGGACATCATTGTCCCGCAAGGAGGAGAAAATAAAATAGCGATTAAGATTTTAACAAATTATATCCAAAATAACTTAAAGTAATAGTTATGAGCCAAATACCAATTAGCAGCATCATTTTCTTTGATATAGAAACGGTTCCCGGAACGCCGAATTTTGAGGATTTATCAGAACGCATGCAAGGCCTTTGGGGGAAAAAATCAGGGTACTTCCGTAAAGAGGATGAAACTGCTCAAGACGTGTATCAGCGTGCAGGAATTTATTCTGAATTCGGGAAAATTGTATGTATTTCAGCAGGACATGTCAGCATGAAAGGTGGGGAGCGGACTTTTAGACTTAAATCGTATTATGGCACCGACGAAGCAGCTTTACTTAGAGACTTTGCCGACATGTTAAATAAATTTGCTGCAACTGGAGAAAAATTTCTTTGCGGACATAACAGCAGCGAATTTGACATCCCCTATGTTGCCCGCAGAATGCTGGTAAACGGAATCCCTTTGCCAGAGATTATTAATATCGCAGGAAAAAAACCATGGGAGGTTAAACATCTTGACACCATGAATTTATGGAAATTCGGAGATTACAAACACTATACATCGCTAGATTTATTAACGGCGATTTTTGATATTCCAACACCAAAAGATGATATTGACGGCTCCCAAGTGGCTTCAGTGTATTACGAAGAAAACGATGTAACCCGCATTGCGAAATATTGCGAAAAAGATGTACTTGCCGTAGTGCAATTATATTTACGCATGCAAAATCAGGCGCTGATAAAAGAAGAAAATGTGGAGTATTCGGTGGAGTAGTCTCATTTTTAAAGCCTTATAAGGGTTACTTTGATGAAACGATTTTTTAATATATTATTCTATCTATCCATAATCATCTTTGTCATTTATTTGACACAAATAGATTACTTGGTCTTTTCTGACATACAGATAAATTATTGGTACCTCGGACTTGCCATTATGTTTTTATGGGCAGGATTTTATTTCAGTACGCAAAGTTGGTGGTATGCCTTAAAAATTCACAAAATTCACGTTAGCCGAAAAACCGGCTTAATCTCACATGGACTCTCGATTTTTGCGAAATATATTCCAGGGAAAGTATGGGTGATTATAGGCAGAGCCAGTTATGTTGCAAAAGATTCAGCAATTTCTGGACGAGAAAGCTCCATTGTCTCACTCAAAGAACAGCTCATTTACATTTTGTGGGGATTAATCATTAGTTTTTTCCCTTTATTAAAATTAGATAACGCCTGGTATATTCCTTGGATTATTTTCTTTACCATAATTGGGATAGCGCTTTTTCTGTTTTTCAAACCATTGCATGAACTCATTAGTAAGCTAATGCTAAAATGGTTTAAGAAAGAAATAAACATCCCATTGCTAAGCCTAAAAGGAACAGCGAAAATTAGTGGATTTATAATTTTATATTGGGCATTATGGATTATTGGTTTCTTTTTTCTGCTTAAAACAATGGGAATAGCCGATGCATTGATTGCATCATTTATTTTCCCTGTTAGTGTTGTTTATGGTATTCTCGCCATAATTATTCCTGGAGGCATTGGCGTACGCGAAGGAATTATTGTGAGTTTTTTAAGCTTGATGGGCTGCGATTTAGCAACAGCAACTAGCTTTAGTATCTTAAGCCGATTATGGTTTATAACAGGAGAAGTTTTTATTTTCCTGATTTCACTGCTTGCAAAATCAATTAAAAAACAAACTTACTTATAAAGCCTTTCATTATCTTGAATATCCATCCACATGGCAAACAAGTATTTTAATTTATTATTTCCCAATATCCTGCTTTTTTACTGCCGATACGTCTGATTTTATTAGTAGTCTTTAAGTTTGATAAATTTTTCTCAATAGCTCTTGTTGAAATATTTAGTTTTTGTGATAATTCAGAAATTGTAATACCGATTGTGATTCAAAACTACCGATAAACTACGCTTTGCTTCGCCTATCGGTGTTGAATCTACATCGGCATTATACCGGAATTTTTAATTTTAAAGTGGTATTATTTGCGAATTTTCTGATAATAATAATAATATTTTATCCGAACTTTTATCCGAACTTTTATTTATTGTTGTTTTTTGAGTATTGTAAGTCAATTCGGTTAAAAAACCACCTTGCATTTCTTCAAAGTAAAATTTCATTGTAGGATACTCCTTGTTTTATAAGCTTATTAATATCTTCTAATTTCATACCTTGAAAATAAATCTACTTGTACAATCGCTCGTTATCTTGAATATCCATCCACATTGCAAACAAAAGTGATTGAAATGCACTAATAAACAAGAAGAAAAAAGCAAGCACTGTAACTGGATTTGCATCCATCCCATTGATAACGCGATCAATAATTTTCACAAAAAATGGTATAGACGCCACAAAAAGTATCATGCCAATAAAATACAGCACAAAAAGCGGATGGAAATTTCTAACAAAATATTTTTGCCACAAGCGTTTAAAGAAAGAACGCAACAACAACCATGATATTTTTGGAATAACTTTTCGGATTTTCATTTTACTTTGTTCCCCCACTCTGTAAACAGGCTTTATTGGCACTTCACGCAATGTACATGATGCAATATTAAGTTTCACAAGCATATCATTAGGCATGCCGTAGCGTGGATATATTTTGTACAATTCTATTTTACTTAACGCACTAAGTGAAATTGCTGTATAACCAGTTTGTGTATCCGAAACACGCCAATAACCTGATGCAATTTTTGTTAATATCGACAAAACAGAATTTCCAAAAAACCGATGTTTTGGAATTACCATTCGAGCAGATTGGTGAATCAAGCGATTGCCTTTGACATAATCGACACCATCATCAATTACCGGCAAGCAAATTCCTTTCAACTCCAATGGATCCATTTGACCGTCACCAGCCATAACAGCCGTGCAATCAATACTCATATCTTTACACCATTTATAGCCCGATGCAATAGCAGCACCTACGCCACCATTATCAATATGATTAATAAGAATTATCCGATCAGTATCTGGATTTTCATTTACAATTTCTGAGCGAGTAAACCGTAATTTTTCTTTTTGACTCATTTCGAAAACAACCTGCTCAGCTTCATTATATCTATTTTTCTCAGGAATTTGTTCAGCGATAAGCTCATTGCTGTAATCATTTTTGTCTGACTCTATGCATTTTTCAACAACATCGAGCGTTTTATCTTTAGACTTGTCGTTCACAATTACAATGCGATCTACAAATTCGGGCATGGTATTAATTACCATGTTTATTTGAGACTCCTCATTGTAGGCAGGGATAACAACAGCTATGGTTTTATTTTTCAGCATAAAACAATCCTTTAAATAACAAAACTACAATATTTTCCTGAAAAAACACCTAACACAATCAAACGTAGATTCAACTAGCAAATGCAGCTTTTTCATTTGAAAATTGCTATCTTTAAAATTGAAATTACAAAATTAAACAAGAAATCATGTTAGATATGAAAAAGAAAATGTGGGAGAGTTGGTTATATAGTCTCATTTTTAAAGACTTATAAGGGTTGCTCTGATGAAACGATTTTTCAATATACTATTTTATTTATCCATAATTATCTTTGTCATTTATTTGACACAAATAGATTACTTGGTTTTTTCTGACATACAGATAAATTATTGGGACCTCGGACTTACCATTTTGTTTTTATGGGCAGGATTTTATTTCAGTACGCAAAGTTAGTGGTATGCCTTGAAAATTCACATTCCCCGAAAAACTGGCTTAATCTCACATGGACTTTCGATTTTTGCGAAATAGATTCCGGGGAAAGCGTGGGGAATATTAGGTCGTTCATTTTATGTTGTTAAAAACAGTATAGCCGATGCAAAAAACTCTTCAGTAACATCGTTCAAGGAACAACTTGTTTTTATCATGACAGGTATGTTGATCTGCTTTTTTCCAACCCTGGCTAGTCAAGCCGTAAGTTTCTCTGTTATTGCAAGACTCTGGTTTGTTTTCGGTGAATTGTTTATCTTTTTGATGGCTATATTGCAGAAAAAGCTACAGTATAACTAATTTATGCGAGCAAGTAACCCCATTCGATTCGACGAGAAATATATATACTCCAGAATCAAGCATATTTGGACAGAATGTAGAGATACCAGGCTCACAAAGCAAACCGAACACTTTAACTCCTAGCGAATTAAATCCGCTTAGTTTTATTTTCTGTATATCATGATTGTCCACAAAAATCAATTGATTATTTCCAACAACTGTTGGATAAATATCTGCCGCTAAACTATTTGCAGTATCCATACCCAAAAGATCAACATCATAACTCTCAAGTGAACCCATACAATTGATATCATCTTCTAAACAAATAAGATCGAAAGAAACACCAGACCCTAATTGCTCATTGACAACGACAAAATTATCTCCATCGCCTTCACCCATCCCAGTAGCAATAAAGGTAATATTATCATAGTTGTCATACAAAACATCACCACTCCAATGTGCAGCACCTAAATCTCCCGCCATAAAGAACACTTGGTTCTGTAAGGCTGTAAAACGCGGTTCTATTTCTGTCCAAAAATTAACAACATCCGCACGTCCGGCCAAAGAGTTTGGATAAACGATAGAGTACTTATTATCACTTTCCCACCACAACAATTGATGAAATGACACAAAAATATTCTCAACGTTATCAGCAAAGTTTATCAGTAAACTATCTAAAAATTCTAACTGATTACCTGAAATATTCCAGCCATCTAAATTTGGATCCAACACAATAAATAAATCATCAGAAACAAGAAAAGCATAATACGTATCACCATATCTACTTTCAAAGATTTCACGATTTTCCATATCATGATTTCCGACAGCAAAATGCACAGGTAATCCTAAATTTTCAATACTCTCATCAACATCAATCCAATCCTGTTCTATAGGGTTTGGTCTTACAATATCACCGAGTAAAATTCCAAAACCAATTTCAGAGCGGGATTGAATATGTTGAAATTTATTCTCAAATGGAGGATGAAGACCATCATTATTAACCCCGGGCGCTCCATAAGTATGCCCCGCCACAAAAAATGAATAGGTTGAATCAGACGTTTGGCATAAAGTTATGCTAGTCAAAAAAACCATGATTAATATAAAAAAATAAGAGACCCCTGTTTTCAAAACTTTTTGATTTACAATTTACTTGCAAGATACAAAATTTCATTCATTAAATTTATTAGTTTTGCAATTTACAATTATAAAAAGATGGCAAGAATACGAATCAAACATATTGTTTTATTCATAACAAGTATATTACTTGTATTCGTATTAATGTTTATTCACTCCAAGCTGACAACTCAGATTAACACTCTTGCCACAGAAGCCCATATATATATAGGCTTTGAACCCAATGACAGCTTGCAGACAAACAAAAGTATTGAGCTTGCAGATATTTCTGAATTAATTACTGATGAGATTGCATTTCAGGGAAAACAAAGCATATTTATTCCTGCAGATAATACATTCCAAAACATTGCGAATATTAATGCCAAACAAAGCCATGATCACTATGTGAGCATGCACATTGTTTGTAATACAAATGCAAATCCCATTTTAGTAGCGCAAGCAGAAGGAGAACTGTACGAAGTATCAAAAGAAATAAAAAAACATCCAGGTGGATGGAAAAGCTTACAAACTGAGTTTTTCATACCGCCAAACCTCTCCCAAAACGATATAAAAGTTTATATCTGGAATAAAGAAAATCAAGACATTTGGCTTGATTCACTTAGCATATCAAAAACTCCGGAACGCAAATATCCACAAATGGATAGTTTGGATTTTATGCATGTACTAATTAACAATGGCCCCCTTTATCGCTTAAAATCTTATCGAGAAAAAGCATATGAAGCCGGAACAATTACACCGGAAAGCAAAAAAAACATAACTGCCTTAATAAATACTGATGGCAGATTAAAAAATGTCGAAATGCGACTTAAAGGGGATTGGCTAGATCATCTTAAAGGGGATAAATGGTCGTTTCGAATTAAAATTACTGAAGATTCATGGAAAGGAATGCGCGAATTTTCGGTACAATCACCTGCAACAAGAGATTTTCTAAATGAATGGTTTTTACATCAAATTGCATTAGACGAAGGGCTTTTGGCAACACGATACGGCTTTATTAATCTCTATCTCAACGGAGATTCAAAAGGTGTTTATGCTTACGAGGAACATTTCAAAAAACAAATTGTAGAATCAGCAAATCACCGCGAAGGTCCGATTTTAAAATTTGACGAATTTGAGTTTTGGGATAATATAAGAGCAAAAACCCCTTCTGACCAAGCGTTTGAAACGACAGAAATAAGAGCCTTTGGGGAGAAAAAAATCAGGAAAAATCCAGGGCTTTCAGAATCATTTAATTTGGGACAAAATTTACTTGACCACTATCGTTGGCAAACAGCAGAAGCAAGCGAAATATTTGACATTGAAAAAACGGCAAAAACATTTGCTTTATTAGACTGCTTTTATGCTTTACATGCATTTCGCTGGCATAACCAACGCTTTTACTACAACCCAGTGATTTCAAGATTACAACCAATTATTTTTGATTGTTATGTTGATAATGAAAAATTTAATCCAGAAAAACATTTGTTGGGCTTAAGCCATGAAAACCCAAAATCTGTGATTGAAAGTCGTTACATGCATTTAATGAAAGATCCTGATTTTCGTGATGCTTATTTTATTGCTATAGAGCACTACAGTGACACTTCTTTTTTAAAATCATATCAAAAAAAATACGCTAGTGACATTAATCGGTATGAAACAATGATTCAGAAAGAATTTGCATATTACCATTTTGATTTAGATAAAATGATTCGCCGGGCACAGCAGATAAGAGATAGTTTACCAGAATTTATGGCAATGTTTTCAGAAAACGAAATGCCCATGCAATATGCAAAGCTAGGCTCTAAATTTCCAGGTGTTTCAGTTACTAAATCAGATAAAATTAATACTGCACATTGTGTCAATGCATATTGTTCAGATGGGCAAAACATTCATATACAATTACTCACAAACCAAGAAATTACACTAACCGGTTTTGGAACTGAAGATAGACAACGTACCCATCTTACAAACCAGCCTGAATTTTCACAAGGAAATATTTATCGCCAAGCCAGCATTCTACATCCTGATTTTGATTATAATTATTTATATTTCAACATAGCAGGTCAGCAACAAAAGACTAAAATTATTTCTTTGCCCACACCTCAAGCATATAACCCACGAAACGAGCTTTATTATAAGTATAAAATAGACAGTAGTTTTCTAAAAGGAAACCATTTTGTTATTTCAGAAGGCAACCATTATTTTTCAACACCTCTGGTCATTCCGAAAGAAACAAAACTTGAAATAAAGGCCGGTGCAAAGCTTCATTTTTCTGAAGGAGCCGGATTACTTACTTTTTCACCGGTAGATGTGACTGGGCTTAAAAATAAACCAGTGCAAATCATCTCTCAGGATAGCATATCCGGATATTTTTTAGTTTTCGGAGCGAATCATCAAACCGATAATAAATGCAAAGTAAGTCATTGCCAATTTATCAATCAAAATACAATTTCATATAATGCATGGACTTTAACCGGCGCAGTAACCTTTTATGAGTCAGATGTAATTTTAAAAAACTGCCTTTTTAGCAACAATCACAGTGAAGATGCATTAAATATCATTCGGTCTGATTTTGAAGTAAGCCAATGTAAATTTGAAAACACATTCTCAGATGCGTTTGATTCAGATTTTTGTACAGGAAAATTATTACAAAGTGAATATCACAATATCGGAAATGACGCAATTGATTTCTCAGGAAGTCAAATTCTCATTAATGATTGTCATATGAATAATATTGGAGACAAAGGGATAAGCTCGGGAGAACAGTCCTATTTAATTGTAAATAATTGCACAATTAGTGATGCAGTTACAGGCATGTCAGCAAAAGACCTTTCAAGTATTAAAGGTAAAAACAACCTTATTGATGGTGCAGATATGGGATTTTTATTATTGGAAAAGAAACTTGAATTTGGACCCGGAACAATACATATCACTGAAAGCACAGTAAAAAATGTCATCGAATTACATGTCATTGAGATGGGCTCTGAATTAAAACTCAATGACAAAACGTATAAAGGAAATTCACAAAATTTAAAAGTACAATTTTATTAATCATTAAATAAAAAATTATGAATTACGATAGGCTAATAAATTATTTCAACTTTGAACCTCAAACCATTGACATTCGGCTTTTCATCATTAACGCACTGATATGCATTGCATTGACAATCATTCTTGAATTTACATACAGAACCTGCGCACATAGTCTGTCAAACCGCAGTCGATTTGCTTATAACTTTGTGTTAGTTTCACTAACAACTATGCTAATTATCACATTGATTGGTAGTTCTGTTGCCTTGTCTCTTGGTTTAGTTGGTGCTTTATCTATCATTCGTTATCGTGCAGCAATAAAAGAACCTGAAGAATTATCTTATCTTTTTGTTTCAGTTGCTATCGGTTTGGGAATGGGAGCCAATCAACCGGGTGTTACGGTTGCAGCTTTCCTCATCATACTTGGTGTAATTTGGGTGCGTCATTTTATCAAACCAAGCAATAAGCATGTTGCATTTAATTTTATTGTCCACATGGATAATCCCGAGAAGGAGAGCATGAGCAAAATAATGACAACAATTAATCACCATTTTAAGAAAAACAATTTAAAACGCTACGATGAAGAAAAAACGATGTTGGAAATGAGTTTCGATATCAAACCAAAAAATCCGATTAGCTTGGAGTCGTGCAAACAAGATTTGCAAAAATTAAATGACAGCATTCGTGTTTCATTCATTGATGCCGAATAATCGCATGAAATCAAATCTTAACCTTATACGCAAACGTTACGAACGCAAATTTGTGCCGGAAACATTAACCGTTGCACAGGTAAAGCAAATTATTTTGTCTTTACCTTCTTTCTTTCGTCCGTTGTATCATCCACGCTTTGTTAACAACCTTTATCTGGACAGTTTGGGCTTTGATTATTATTACGATAATGTACACGGAAGAAGCGAACGCAAAAAAGTGAGAATTCGTTGGTATGGTGATTTATTAGCTGAATCGGTAGAGCCTGTCTTAGAAATAAAAATAAAATCTGCCTTTGTTGGAGATAAAAAACAATATAAATTACCAAAAACTCGAATTTCGGAAATTATCCACTCAAAAACTGCGCTGTCGGATTACTTAAAATTGGCAGAAGCAGATTTACCAACGGATGTAATTAATTTATTGAGACGATTAAGACCCACCATATTAAATCGTTATTATCGTTACTATTTTTTAGATACGAGTGGGAAATATCGAATAACAGTTGATGAAAACGTGCGATATCAATCAATACACCCCAATGTTAATTTCACTATTAATCCGAAACAAATCGACAATTATCCGGTAGTAGAATTAAAGTATGATGAGAAATACGACGATGACGCTATGCAAATTACCGATCAAATTCCATTTCGTCTCACAAAAAACTCAAAATATATCATTGGAATTGAAGCATTTTATCCGGTAAGATATTAAACAATGAAAAGAATACTTTATATTATTTCTCTTGGAATCATTCTTGCGTTTGCATCTTGCCATCCAAAAGAGAAAGATGCAAAACATTTATGGCACGATATTCCGGCTATAAATGATCAGGGAATGGTTAATGTGCTTATTGAAATTCCGGCAGGAAGCGATAAAAAATACGAAGTCAATAAAATTACTGGGCAAACAGAATGGGAAGTTTTAGAAAACGGTGAGTACCGTATCATTCATTATCTTGCTTATCCAGCAAATTACGGAATGATTCCACAAACATATCTCCCAAAATCAGAAGGCGGTGACGGAGATCCCCTTGATGTAATTGTTTTGGGACCAGCTTATGAAAGAAGTAGCATTGTCCCGTGCAAAATTATCGGGATTTTATTACTTAAAGATCATGGAGAAACAGATGACAAACTTATTGCTGTATCAGCAAACTCAATATTTGCCGAAATAGATAATCTGGATGATTTGGAATGTATTTATCCTGGCATTAAAACTATTCTGGCAACTTGGTTCACAAACTACAAAGGAAAAAACAAACTGCAATCAGATGGATATGCCGATAAGCAAGAAGCTCAAGAAATTCTTAAATTAGCAATAAATGCTTACAAAAAAGAACTGGACGAATTGGTGTCTAACCATAATGTCGAAAATTTTGAATCAGACACTGACTCTATGGACAGGCTCTAATTTAATCTCTCAATTCGATAACTTGATTATTAAGCAACATCACACCATCACTCCTCTGGCATAAAACATCGGTTTTTATAGGCCGAACTATTATATTGTCATAATAAACAATGTCATCGTACTTATTTTGATAAAAAAAACTAATTTCAATACGCTCTGTGTATTCTTCCCTTTTAAAATAAGCCTTAACTAATGACCAATTTCCGAAAGACTCACTCCACTTTTCAACCTTATGGTAATTTGTCCAATCCATATTACCATCACCATCAATTTGATTCACATAGAAATAGGCATCTAGGCGATTACCTGGGTTATAATACCAAAAACTCAGCTCATAATCTAAATCTGTTAATAGCGTATTTGCATCAAATTCAATTAATAAGTTCGTTTTTTGCATCTTGCCAGAAAAAGCATTTAGTGTATCATTTTCCCACATACCATTTTCATTCCGAATAAAAACATCGAGTAAGCTAGAATAAAATATATCATCACATTTCATGGAGAGTACATTTTTACCATTTATTGGATTAAGTGGTAATATGCTTACTTTTTCATTCGTACTTAAACGTGATTGCAAATTAATCCCTCCTACAACATTCGAAGATGACGAGCTTTCATCCAACCCTTTTTTTGCATTATCATAATTTGGTCTTTCAACCAACTGCCAAAACTCTGGTTTCGGTTTTATCTCCTTAAAATTGTACCAAAACAACTCTCTATTCATTCCATCAAAATGAATAGATTTGTTATAATATTTTCTTGTCATATGTACACCATAGAGGTTCAGTACAACCAAAACCGCAATAAATATAATTTTAATCCATATGCTTTTCCGATTGAAAACATAATAAATTAAAGAACCTAAAGGGATTGCCAAAAAAACATATGAATCAATTAAAGGTCGCAATCCGTAACTGCCTCCCCACCACCAGCACCACCATGAAAAAATAATCCACATATTAAAAAAGGTAAAAACCAAGGCTGGAACAAATGCAACTTTGGTTTTTTGTTTTAACATAAAAGGAAAGCCGATTAAAGCCAAAGCCATGATAGGAGAATAAACCAACCATCCACTACGATAACTGAACAAACTTTTCCAAAATTTCGGTTCCAAAAAGAAAAAACCTTCATCACCATAACTGTAATAGAAAAAACTCCCTGCAATCATTTTCCAATAAATCATCTGAGGAATCCAAACAATTAGAAACATCAGAACCATCATAAGCACTTTTTTGTACTCTACGATAAACAGCTGCAATCGATCTTTAAATTCTTTGAATGAATAAATATCCCACAACACAAATATTAAAAGAACTATAATATTTGTCGGACGTATCAGTGTAATTAGGCCAGTAATTAAACCTAAAAACACTGTATTCTTCATATTTCTATCTTCGTGCCATTTAATAACTATCCACAGAAATATTGAAAAAAGCACGAAGTTATAACTATGACTAACCGTTCCTTGAAAAACAATATAATAGTACAGATTTGTCCCGACAATAACGGAAATCATGCTTAAAGCCGTAATTAAAGGATTAAAATACCGCCGTAATATCTTTCGCAAAAATATTAAACCAATTAAAAGATAAATAAGGACACCAAACTGCATGGTAATTTTATAAGGTACGGAATAACCTCCAGCATCATAATCGGTATGTAATGCAATAGCATGCCCTAAAAAAAACCAAGGCATATACAGATAACTCAAGCCCATGCTAGTTTTAAAAACATAGTTGCCATTTTCTGCCTTATTAGCCCAAATGACAAAATGATGTTCTCCATCATAGTCATCCTTAAATTCAAGGGTTAAATCTTTATAAATAAATGTTGCTGGCAAATAACCGTAATAAGAGATTACATCCCAATAAAGAATTTCACGTGGCTCTTTCCAGTATTCAATCTTAAGCATGTTAAATACCATTGCTAAAAACAAGAGCACAATAACAAGCTTGTCAATCTGTGAAAAACGGAAAAATCGGTTCATAATAAAAACTACTTTGCTTTAAACAAACCATATTTAATAATGACAAAGAGTATTTTTATTCCATCCATATTCCTTAACTTTTTCCCTTGACTAACAGTACGAGGGAAATATTGAACAGGTACTTCAGCAATTTTAAACTTACTGATTCTCATAGCCTTTATAATTAACTCTGCCTCAAACCCAAAGCGATTTTCACGCAATACAAACTGACTCAACAGGTCTCTTTTGAACAACTTATAGCCACAAGCAACATCAGAAATCTTCACATTAATAATCCAACTGGTTAACAAAGTAAAAAGCCGATTACCCATGTATCTTTTAAATGAGGATAAGGGTCTTGAAATGCCAGCCATATATCGACTACCATTAATAAAATCCATATCCAAATCATGCATTACTTTAAGCATTTTTGGAATATCACCAGGATCAAGCTCAATATCTGCATCCTGAACTAATATCAGATCACCATCAGAGAACTCAATTCCAGAACGAACAGCACCCCCTTTCCCTGTGTTTTTTTCATGAAC
This sequence comes from Bacteroidota bacterium, assembly GCA_034658655.1. Classification (GTDB taxonomy): domain Bacteria; phylum Bacteroidota; class Bacteroidia; order Bacteroidales; family ML635J-15; genus JAQIBY01. The sequence goes on along the minus strand of JAYEFQ010000023.1, from coordinate 82,639 downwards.
AATAAGAGAAATCTCAAATTCTGACTTAGTAATATATCCTTTAACAACATCTTTACCCTTATCTGAGCTTTTGTCATCAACAACAACAATCTGAACTTGATTAAGAAAAGAAGGAAAACTTAGTTTTTTCCAAACGATTCAATACGTTAAGGATTGAATCATCCTCATTGTAGAGTGGTATAATTATACTAAGTTTCATTTCAAGAAGATTAAATTTCAAGTACGACACAAATTTAACAACTAAACACTAAACCACAAATAGTCTGACAATATATATTTTTTTAAAACTGAAAATAAATAAAAGGCTGAATATCACCCGATTTTGCCTGATATAAAATGAATGCTGTAACAACGGCAATCAATACTTTTAAACTCCAGTGCATATTGATAAACCAATTTTGATATTTAGTTTTAAAAGATTTCGGCAACCAATGTATAATATATGCGACCAGCATTAAAGCAAAAATATGTCCGTAAGCAGATATAATTTCAGGGAATTGCTTTAATTGTTCACCGTTAAATATTGTTCCGATTCTGATAATTATCGCATTGGCTTTTTGCATATCAGCAGCACGGAAAAATATCCAAGCAAAACTCACCAAATTAAAGGTCAGAAAAACACGCAGAAAATGGCCCCAAAATCCGGGCTTTCCGCTAGGTTTTCCGAAAACGGCAATCCACCCTTTATGAATGCCAAGCCAAACGCCATGCAATGCGCCCCAAATAATAAAACGCCAAGCTGCCCCGTGCCACAAGCCACCAAGAATCATGGTAACGGCAAGATTAATATAGGTTCTGATTTTCCCTTTACGATTTCCGCCCAAAGGAATGTACAAATAATCCCTCAACCAACTGGATAAAGAAATATGCCATCGACGCCAGAAGTCGGTAATGCTTTCGGCTTTGTATGGCGAATTAAAATTCAAGGGCAATCGAAAACCCAACATCAACGCCACGCCGATTGCTATATCAGTATATCCTGAAAAATCACAATAAATTTGAAGCCCGTATCCGTAAACGCCAAATAGATTTTCAAGTCCGGTGTATAATTCCGGATTAGCAAAAATTCTGTCCACAAAATTGATGGAAATAAAATCGGAAATCAGCATTTTCTTGATTAATCCATTTAGAATTAAAAACAAGGCATATCCGAATTCGCGCTTTGTAACCTGATATTTTTTGTACAATTGCGGAACAAATTCAGCTGCTCGAACAATCGGTCCGGCAACAAGCTGAGGGAAAAAGCTCACATAAAATCCGAAGTCCACAATGTTTTTTACCGGCTTTACTTTCCGCCGATAAATATCGACAGAATAAGAAATGGTTTGAAAGGTGTAAAACGATATCCCGACCGGCAAAATTATTTCTGTCATGTTAAATGAACTGCCCGTAAGATTGTTTGTCCAAAGAGCCAGCAAATCCACAATCTGGTACTGCGTTCCAAAAATATCGTTCACAATATCCACAAAGAAATAAGCATACTTAAAATATGCCAGCAAAGACAAATTCACAAAAACAGACATCCCTACAAACAGCTTTCGTCGCCACTGAAGTTTTGAGGTGTAAACTAGTTGGCCGAGGGTGTAATCAACGAGTGTGGAAAAAACCAAGATGAAAAAAAAGTGTCCACCAGATTTCCAATAAAAAAACAAACTGGCAAAAAACAAAAAGGCATTTCGCAAGAGATTTTTCTTATAAATCACCGTATAAACCGCCAAGACAAGCGCAAAGAATATCCAGAAATACAAATGCGTAAACAGCATTGGTTGTCTCGGGTCATATGTCAAGAAATCCTTTAAAAATTCCATCAGTCTTGTTTTTCGATATGATCGTTATAAGCTCTCAAAAAGGCATTAAACAACAAATTTCCTTGTAACTCATAGCCTTGTTTATTGTAATGTAATCTGTCTTTTGCTGCTAACCCTGCATAGAACCAATTCATTATGGCATTCAGCTCACCCATAATATCGTAAAAATCCCATACCATAACTTGCTTTTCTTTCGTCACTTTCAAGATAACTTCAGATGCCTTTGACGTGCTGTAATTCAGGTATCTTCTATAGCGATAATTATCACCCGGCGTAACCCAAAGAATGGCAGCATTCGGAGCAGCTTGTTCCATACGAGCAAGTAAGCGTTTTACATTAGATTCAAATTTAGTGGCATTAAATTTCGAGGTGTAGGAATCGTTTGTTCCGAGCGAAATAATAATCAAATCAGGATGCAATGTCTGAATTTCACTTATCATTTTCGGACATTTAAGCCATGACTCCACCTCTGCCCCATTCACTCCTAGCGAGTGATAAACAATTCCCGGATCATCATTGTCAAAACTAAAACCATGCAAAACAAAAGTTCCGATTTCCGTTTTCCTAAGAAACTCAATATCCAAATAATTTTGCTCCGTTTCAAAAACCAATTGTGTATATGCTGAATCCATTATATGCCGAACTTGGTACTGAATAGTGGTATCCATCAATTGAATATCCCAATTTGCAGTATCCATATTGTGATAAATGCGCAATGATGTAAAATGATATTGTGGATACTCCTTATCGGTAAATGTTACGTGAACAGATGCCTTTTCGGATTTCGTTTCCACGAGAAAGCCGGCTAGTCCCAACTCACAATTTCGCTTATGCTCCACATTTTTGCAGCTGTTCCAACTGCCGCTATATTTAACCCGATAATTCCATGGATTATTGGATTTTGCAATTTGCACGGGAAACACAAATCCACGACCACCGTTTAAACCCCAAGCCATTTGCTGAAACCTCTTTCGTAACTGACCTGAAATATAATCTGCCTGAATATGAGAATCGCCGATATGCAGGATATTAATTTTTCCCTGTCCAAGTAAAATCAATGTATCAAGCTTTGAATAAAACGCATCAAAATAAGGATTGTCATTGGTGGTAATTTGATTGACATCATAATCAATAAAATCATATTTTTTGATATCAAAGGGATTAACCTGAGCATTTGATAAAAGCCCAATCCCGAGAAACATCACTATCAATCCTGCTTTAATTCTCATCCTTCACTTGATTTTCATCTGACTGAGTAAATTGCTGCGCTTTTTTATACTCTCTATATTCCAACATCAAAGCATTATACAGCATATTGCTAATGATTTTGGATCCTTTGACATTAAAATGCGTAAAATCAGTATTTGCCAATGGTGGATCAGCCCAAACCCAGCTAGGCATAGAATTTTCGCCGCCCATAGCTTCATACATATCCCAAAATGCAAATCCGGCATCCATGGCTGCATTTTTCTGAGCATCACGAATTTTGGAAATGGCCTCGTAAGACACATATTCTGTTCCATCTTTTTTGGACATATCAGAAATCCCGACAACAATTACAGGCAAATCAGGACGCATTTGAGCAATGGCTTTCAATTGATAAAACATCCAATTTTCGTAATAGGCAAAATCCTCCACTTCATCAGACACCACATTGACACCAAATTGCAAAATGAGCAATTTAGCATTGAGTGTATTCAGCCAACGCAGCATCATACTATATTCCATTTGTGTTACGAAAGTACCGGCAGAACCGCGCAACGGAATATTATCCACAATAATTCCATTATTTGATTCTAGCGAAATGGCGTAAAAATCAGGACTATCATGTCCTTGAACTTCAATTGTAAACTGTTTTTTATAATTACCGAGCGACAAAGCACGTAAGGCTTCTGTAGGCATCAGGCTATCTTCCAGAAAAATTTCATCGGCATCGTCTTTCCCAATTACTTGCACAGGGCGATTCAAATTCCCGTAAAATAATTTCGCATTATCCCAACTGTTGCTTGCCGAATATCCATTAAATGAATTTTTAATTTCAAAACTTGCCGAATACATGATACTGTCATTTGGCAAACTATCAATCCAAGGTGGTGCAAAGCGAAATAAGCTTACCATAGGACCATATCGCTTATGGGTAATGGTTGAATCAATTTCACCTAACAGCGTATATCTATTCCACTCTTCAGAAGCAGACACCCGCCATGACAATTTTTGGGTAACTGGTTTCACAGCCAAAAGCCCGGGACCGTTTCCCCCAAAACTTTGTTGTAATCGCTCGCGCAGATATCCAGTAATGTGGTCGGCTTCAATTTGAGAGTCTCCATAATGCATTATACGCACCGGCTTAGATGCAGAACGTGCATTTTCCATTGCCTTAAAAAAACTGCGTAATTTTATTTTCCCGCTCTCCGTCGTTAAAATCGGATATTCTGAGGCTGCAAGCAAATCTGCATCTGCACGAACTGTATCCAACAAAGCGGTTGTATCAAGCGGTTCGGCAGTAGCTGTATCTTCGATAATATCGGATTTTACAATATCAGAAATGTCAGCATATTCTATTTTTTTCGGATGCAGAATATCCTCCAGATTGCGATATTTCAATTTCATTCCGGCAACTTCAACCGTATTCTCAGGAAATAAAAAGGTGATTGCAGCAAGTAATGCTAGGACAAACAACAAAAATCCAAGAATATGTGCCGGTCGAATCATTTGCTAAGTTTTTTAATTTTCAGTTTTTGTCCGATTTTGAGCCCTTTCGGATTAATAGAATTCCAGCGTAAAATATCTTGATCTGATACGCCGGGAAATTGTTTTGCAATACTCCACGGATTATCACCCGATTTTACGGTATAAATTTCGTATTCACCAAATTTTAATTCCTCTGTCACAGGTTCAGATGATTTTTTTTGTTCAACCAACTTTCCTTCACGAGCTTGTTTTTGGTGAAAACTAAGATTATCCACTGCGCTATAATACGATTTTTTTAATTCGGGCACATAAATCACAAGTTTTTGTCCTGCACGAATTGAGTTTCCACGTATTCCGTTCCAATAGCGAATCTCTCTGTTATTTGTATCAAACCATTCGGAAATAAATCCAAGATTATCACCTGATTTTATGGTGTAATCTACGGCTGTAAATCCTTTTCCGGGACGATAGGGTTCTGCCTTTTCAACAACTTCTGATTTCTCCGTTTCTACGGGTTTTAAATTGAAAAACACAGAATCATTGTATGCATAAATTGAATCTTTTAAGCGGATAAAATCGACAGCTTTTCCAACTGGGACAAGCAATGGCAAACGCATAGATTTTGTTCCGGGAACAATTTTTTTCGGATAAACAGGATTCAATTGACAAAGCAGTGCTTCATCTATATTCGCAACGGCAGCAAGTTGTCCAAGATGTAAATCTTCATCCACAAAAACCGTATCGGAAACAATAGGAAATGATATCGAAACCGGTTCAATTCCAAACGTTTTATGATTTGATATTAAGACATTCACTGCCAAAAAGCTAAGATACATGTCTCGCTGCGGAGATTTTAGATGCGGATAAATAGCATCAAAACTTCGCTGCGGACTCACTTCCTTGAGCGCTTTATTAACATTTACGGGTCCACAAGCATAAGCAGTAATTGCAAGCGGCCAATCCTGATAAAGTCGATAAAAATCGAAAAGCATCTTAGCTGCAGCCTCCGAAGAACGTGAAAGCTCACGGCGTTCATCCACATATTCATCAATACGCAGTTTGTACAATCGTCCGGTAGAATACTTAAACTGCCAAGCACCAAGCGCTCCTGTCGGACTTGCATAATCAGGATTCATACCTGAAGAAACCAAGGCAAGATGTATGAGATTTTGAGGAAGATTCTGTGCTTTAAAAGTAGCACCGGAAACTTGCTCTTGTACTTCTGACATTGCCAACAAATAGACGCAATCATCATGATGATCAGACAAATAAAAGGATAAAATGTCTATAACCAAATCAGTCTTTTCAATAGGAAACTCAGATTCAACTTGTAACATTTCCCGCATATCCAAACGAGTTGGTGGCAATTGCATAAATGGAGGCGCAATTTGTTTCTCTGCATTTTGAACCGGATACCAAGCTTTCATATTTTGCATTTGCGCATTAATAAGGGCTCTGGTTTCCGGGGATAATTCCCGCGGAACCGATTGTGCATTCCCTTGCGATGCAAACAATGCAAACGTAAAAATTGCTATGACAACCAATTTTCGCATACTTACTATATCTGTTTCAGTAAATGTTTCATATTGACTTTTTCGCCTACAATACCGGCAAGATCAGAGATTGCAACGCGCTCCTGCTTCATTGAATCCCGTTCCCGAAGCGTAACTGTTTTATCTTCTAAAGTTTGATGATCCACGGTGATGCAATAAGGAGTTCCGATGGCATCCTGACGACGATAACGTTTTCCGATGCTGTCTTTTTCCTCGTAATAACAATTAAAATCGTATTTCAACTCGTCCATGATTTCACGAGCAATTCCCGGCAAGCCATCTTTTTTCACTAATGGTAATATCGCCACTTTATATGGAGCCAATGGTGCAGGAATTTTCATTACTACACGGGTTTCTTTCTCCAGTTTTTCTTCAGCATAAGCAGCGGCCATAACCATAAGAAAAGTTCGATCCAAACCTATTGATGTTTCCACAACAAAGGGGACATAAGATTCCTCCCTTTCAGGATCGTAATATTGAATTTTCTTTCCTGATAATTCTTGATGTTGGGTTAAGTCGAAATTTGTTCTTGAATGAATGCCTTCAAGTTCTTTAAATCCGAACGGAAAATCGAATTCAATATCGTAAGCGGCATTTGCATAATGCGCCAATTTGTCGTGCTTGTGCCAACGGAACAAATCCATATCAAACCCGAGTGATTTATGCCAATTCATTCGTTTTTCGCGCCAATATTCAAACCATTCTTTTTCGGTTCCGGGTTGCACGAAAAATTGCATCTCCATTTGCTCAAATTCACGCATACGAAAAATAAACTGTCGAGCAACAATTTCATTACGGAATGCTTTTCCAATTTGTGCAATCCCAAAAGGTAATCTTTGGCGACCGGTTTTTTGCACATTTAAGTAATTGACGAAAATGCCTTGTGCAGTTTCCGGACGAAGATGTATTTTATTGTCATCACCGGCAAGTGAACCCAGTTTAGTATCAAACATGAGATTAAACTGACGCACATCTGTCCAGTTTCGTGTTCCGGAAACCGGATCTGCAATATCCTCATCAATAATTAATTGCTTGACATCTTCAAGATTTTCCGACTCCAGTGCATCAACCATACGTTTACGAATTGTATCGATACGCTCCTGATATCTCATCACTCTCGGATTTGTTGAAACAAACTGAGCTTCATCAAAATCATCACCAAAACGCTTTTTCGCTTTTTTGATTTCCTTTTGAATTTTCTGATAAATCTTCTCCATGTGCTCTTCAATCAAGACATCAGCACGATAGCGTTTTTTAGAATCTTTATTATCAATAAGCGGATCATTAAATGCATCGACGTGACCAGACGCTTTCCACACTTTGGGATGCATGAATATGGCAGAATCTAATCCAAGCACATTTTCATTCATTTTCACCATAGCATCCCACCAAAATTGTTTAATATTATTTTTCAGCTCAACGCCAGCTTGTCCGTAATCATAAACAGCACTTAGTCCGTCATAAATTTCTGATGATTGAAACACAAAACCGTATTCTTTGGCGTGTGAAACTATTTTGCTAAAACGATCGTCTTGTCCCATGATGTGTCAATTTTCATTATTGTCAACAAAAGTAACAGTTTCGTGAAACAAATTCATGATTGTTGACTTATTTTTTCAACTATGCATTGAGGATAAGTTTTGGTTGTAGGGATGTGATTAATCGCATCCCTACAACCAAAACGATTAATCGAAGACCTTTTTCTTAAAATCGCTTTTTCGAAGGATCATTTCTATTGTCAAAAAAATCAAGTAGAATGATTTTATCTTCTTTAATAATGTAAAATACATTAACTTGCTTAATCAAAGTAAACCCTCTTATTCCTTTTACTTTATGCTCCAAAGTATCAATTTGAGGAAATTCTATAATAATATCTAAAAAGTTATATACTTTCTTGACAAATACCTTAGAGTCAACAAGAAAACTATATACCTGTTTTCGGAAATTTTCTTTAGATTTTTCCTGTATTATTTGGGAAAACCAATTCAAAATTAGTAGATCTGTAAAATTATACCATGTATTAATCAAAATTACAAGTATAATGCCGATGTAGATTCAACACCGATAGGCGAAGCAAAGCGTAGCATATCGGTAATTTTGAATCACAATCGGTATCAAAGCCGAAACAAACCAAAAATCATTATAATATGAATAAAGAAAAATTTAATTTAGACACACACAGTAAACACCGGCGTGTAAGCCTTTTGCTTATGGCATTTTTACTCCTCATATCGGTTGAGTTTGCTCAAGCTCAACTTGGTAAATCGTGGATTTCAGGAGGGAATATTTTTAGTTATTGTGAGGATGCCATTTTCGGAACACGGGATGCTTGCGATGTAAAGTATATGCAGAAGCAGGTTCTTATTGTTGGCCTAATTATGTATTTGATGAAAATTATGATTTGATGAGTATTTCCGATTTAAAACGCTTTGTTAAATTGAATCGGCACTTACCCGGCATTCCTGATGCAGAGAGTATTGATTCAAAGGAAGTTGATTTGCTTAAAATGAATAGAGACCTATTAGAAAAAGTGGAGGAATTGACTTTATATGTAATTGACCTTCAGGAACAAATTGATGAAATTAAAAACAAATAATATGAAATCAATATACCTTTTAATAATAACGTTTTTTATTTCTATCAATGCTATTTCCCAAAGCATTCCGCCTGCTGATTCGTGTTCATTACATGTTAACGGGAAAACACATTATTATGGTGTATGGCCGGGATGTAACAGCACATATACATCTTGTAATAATGGATGTCTTTATAAACCTGTCATTATTTTAAACGGTTTTGATCCGGATGCTCACAGGCATTTATATGTACCAGACGATGATTGCCTCACAGATGATGGTTTAACTTTTGAAAAATGCATTTATTGTGTTGCTAACGAACATGGGATGGCAGAGAGCTTACGCTCAGCAGATTATGATATTGTGATAATGGACTTTACAACTTTAAAAACTTTCTACTTTACAAGCTTTATACCCTTAGAACAACTGACCTTAAAAAGGTAAGAGCTTGATTTATACCACCTTAAAAAAACACTCAGATTTAAGATTAATACCAAAACAAATAGTATCACTAAAAAATGTACAAAATAACAGTTTTGGTTGCGAATTTCAAGCATACAGGAAATACAGTGTGAGTGTGATAGTGAGTACAGAGAAAGAAACAAGTGTGAGTGAAAGTGAGTACAGAGAGAGAGAGAGAAAAAAAAACAAGTTTGAGTGTGAGTAGAGAGAGAAAAAAAGAAGTGTGAGTGTGAGAGTGAGTACAGAGAAGGAAAAAAAACAAGTGTGAGCCTGCTTGACGGCAGTCAGGTAATGAATTTATTAACACTGTACTACGATCTCACTCTCAGATCTGTTTTCCTGAGACCATCCATGTCGGGTTCAGCTTATACAATTAATTAATGCCCGTCAATAGAGTCAGTGTCTGGTTCATAATATTCGAGTTCAAAGCCTGTCCCGCATTTAATCGGGAGCTTACGAAGTATTTCAAACCAAGGAGTCCGCCAGCTGGCGGATCGACTGTTTTAAATACGAGCGTAACGCAGAAATCGGACATTATGGACAGACTCTAATTAAATTTCATATTTTCACCATTATCCACTTTCACTTTTACTGCTCGATTGCCTTTATATTTTGCTTCATACATAACTTCTCCACGATGGGTATAATAAATAACCTTGCCTTCTTTCATTCCGTTTTTATAGTTGATTTCTGATTTAACTCTTCCATGACCGTACCATGTTTTCCATTTTCCGTGAGGTTCACCTTTGTCATTATACTCCTCCTGTCGCACAAGATCACCATTTTGGTTGTAATTCTTCCATTCACCCACTTTTTGTCCGTGATCATATTCGCCTACATTTAGCAATTTACCTTTCATGGAATAGTTTTTAAAACTTCCGTGCAAAACGGGCTTTTTATCATAATCAAAACCCTCAATAAACTCCCTCGATTCAACATCAACAAGCAAGTAATTTTCCACAACTTGTTTTTCGCCATTGATATAATATGTCGTGGACTTCCCTGACTTTAAGCCATCTTCGTAATTCACTTCACTTCGTTTAATTCCGTTATCGAACCAACTTGTCCATGCTCCTTGCATAATTCCGTTGGTGTAATGTCCTTGCAAGCTTTTATTTCCATTTTCATGATATTCTGTCCACTCTCCGATTTCTACATCATGATCATATTCTCCATCACGATACAATTGTCCATTTTCGTAAAAGACTTGATATTTCCCATGTCTCAAATCAACCTTATAATTAATTTTTTTCCACACTTGACCATTATCGTACCAATAAGTCCACAAGCCGGTCATTTTATCGTTTTCAAAGTGACCCTCATTCCCTTTCACACCACTTGAACGGTAATATGTCCATAACCCATGTTGCAAATCACCCTTAAACTGTCCTTCAATATCCACCTGTCCATCGGCCTGATACCATATAGCATCACCCGACAATTTATCGTTTTGATAATGCAAAACAGATTCAACTTGTTCATTCAGAAAATGGCGTTTTTGTTCACCGTGACGCACACCCAACTTGTAATTTAAAATAGTACGCAATTCTCCTGTTCGATAATAGAAACGCCACTCGCCATGTTTTTCTCCACTTTTTAAAAGACCTTCCATGGCAAGTTGTCCATTTTGAAACCAGAGTTTATTCTCCCCATTTTCGTAATTTAAGATGGACTTTTTTGTCCCGTCAGGGAAATATTCTGTCCATGTTCCGAAACGTTCGCTATTTCGAAAATTCCCAGACGAAGCAATATTTCCACTTTCAAAATAATACTCCCACTTTCCAGTTTCTAAACCTTGATTTAACTTCCCTTTTCGGCGGATTTTCCCATTATCATGGTACTCTTCAAACTGCCCGTTTCCATCTTTTACAATTTGCTTGCCTTTTTTTGTCCAAGTTTCAATGATTTTTCGTTTTTCACCGGACAAATCCATTTTCATATGCAAGGCACCGTCTGAATGGTAATATTCCCAAATGCTATCTTTTTCATTTTCAGTGAAATTTCCACGCACCATTAAGTTTCCATTTTGATAAAACTCAAGATATTCGCCCATCTGCACGCCATCACGGAAATTTCCTTCATTTTTTCGCTTCCCGTTAGGATAATAATAAATCAATTTTCCATTAACGACACCTTCTTTATAATCAATCTTCTGAATAAGATTTCCTTGTTCAGAAAAATATTTCCACGGACCAAATTCTAATCCCATTTTCAAATAACCTTCACTTTCAGTTTTCCCATTTTTATAGGTATATGACTTCCATTCAAGGTTTTGAGCCATCATTGAGACACTTAACAAAACTGGAAAAATTAAACATAGAATTCGCTTCATCATTGATTTTAATTTATTCATAATACATTGTTTTATGATACACTGAATTGTTACAAAGTTATGGATTTTTCCATGAAATTATAGGATTAACAAAAAAGCTTATCAAAAAGAGAAACGATTTTTTGTTAACTATATTTCAGGGAGTTAAGCTTTTTTTATTCACAATTTAATCCTTAATCAGTTTTAATATAAAGCTTGTTTTATCACAACCCCTAAACATTTATAATAATACCATATAGGATTTTTTATTAGCACTAGCTACCGCAGCTATAAATCGTTTTCATTAATTAAATTATTCATTTTTTTTGCACTTACAAGTCAGTCCACCTAATGATTGCATACAACATGCATAATAACCTGACTCACACGTAACATTACATGAATGATTAAAGGCAGAAATACTACAAGCACCTGCCCCATGACCTCCTGAATCACATTTTCTTATTTAACAAAACGTGCAATATACGTATCCAGAGCACTGACTGCTTTGTTTGATGTATCTGGTTCTTTACTATGTGCAACACCATAACCATCTGTTCTATTCTGAGATGTAACAAGACCCACAAATGCCTTTTCAATAGTTGCACTACTTAATGCAAACATCAGCAATGTTCCATTAGCTTTAAGATAGAATGCGTCTTCATATAAGTACAATTCTGTTATATTACTTATTTGTGGAAAAACACCCTCATCCTTCTGAAGAACAAAAAACTCATTTGTAGTATCATTTTCATTAAAATAACAAACAAACAAGCCATCACCATCACTAATGGCATAATCAAAATTCCCTCTATAAATTAAAGGATAACTTACATTCTTTAATTCAGGGCAATCTTCACATTCATTCGAAGCTTGAAGCGTTTCATTTGAAGTTGACTAAGTTGCATCCTCATTTTTACAACTTATAATAATAACCATTAATCCTATAACTGTCATAATGGCGTTTAATAATAAAATTGACTTTTTCATGATTTCTGTTTTTATGATTAGATGTTAAGGAGACTTCTAAACCAACACTTTTAAGGCAGATGGCATTATTTCAATTTCGAATGGACCTTCGGGAATAATTTCTCCGTCAACTTCGGCGAGAAGTTCCGGCCCATCCTGAACATTCAGTCGTTTTGTTTTATAAGCATGAACCCCGAGAACTTTAAGTGTTTTTCCATTATAAAGTTTCAACACATTCCGAACGATTTTGAATATTGACATATCATCATAAATTGTTACATCAAAAAAACCGTCATTAATAACAGCATGAGGTGTTTGCTTCATTCCGCCACCACTGTATTTTCCATTTCCAATGCTAATACTAAATAATTTCCGTTCAATCACTTCATCATTAATTTCCACTTTCATCGATAGGGATTTATAAGACAATGCCATACGAAACAGATTAAACAAATAGGCAATGGCCATACGGTTTCCCCGCTCTTGCATGTCATTGGTGGCTTTCACAACCAAAGCATCAAAACCAAATCCAGCAATGTTTACAAAATAATGTGTGGCTGGATTTCCATCAATGCTGTGTGTGAGTTTTCCGACATCTTGAAAATGAGCCTCTCCAGAAAACAAATACTCCAATGCCTTTTTATATTTTTTAGGAATACCATAATACCGCGCCCAGTCGTTCCCCGTCCCAACGGGAATAATTCCCATGCTAATTTCTTCAGGTGGCACAATTTCCTGATGAAAAACACCATTAACTACCTCATTCACAGTTCCATCACCACCAACAACAATCAAGCATTTATACCCAAGACTTATCTCTTCTTCAACAATACTAATTGCATCTCCGGGACCGGTGGTAAGTACAGCTTTATAATGAATGTCTTTTTTTCGTATCAAACGCTCAATGTGCAGCCAGTCTTTCCCAGCTTTCCCTTTTGCAGCATTTGGATTAACGATAAAAAGATAATGTTTCAACATAAAAGTAATAATACAGACAGATTTTAAGCACAATGTTACTGATTTTATTTTTCTTTTAATAGTTTTATGAAAAATTTAACGCAAACAAAAAGGACATGAAACAAATTAAAAACATCACAACTTACTTGCAAGAAATAAACGAAGAACCGATTAAATCAGAGTATATCGAATACGATAAAAGCGGAAACATTGTACTAAGCATTAAGTATGATGAAGCAGTAATTATTATTGAAAAATCAGAGTTCACTTACGATAACGAAAATCGGAAATTAACGGAAAAACAATATTTTTCAGAAAGTGAAATTGCCGAAAATCACAACTTCAAATATGACGACAACGGGCAATTATTAGAAATTCACACCGACTATGCTGAAGGTTACTCCAGCACACGGAAAATCAATTATAATCCGGAAACAAACGAGCGTATTGAATTAGAAATTGATGAGGATGGTGAAGTAGAGGAAAAACATGTGTTTAAATACCATGAAGCCCATGGAAAACTAACAGAGCGGGCAGAATATGACGATCGTAAAAAACTTGTACAAAAAACGGTTTTTACATATGATGATAAAGGACGAATTATTGAGCAAGCTGAATATGAACGAAAAGGGAAAAAGCCAATTCAAACCCGTCAATATGCGTACAAAGACGAGAGTGATAAAATTGAGCGAATGAATGTGTTAAATCACAAAGGAAAACTCATCAATCAATATCTTTTATCATATGACGAACAAAATCGGGTTACTCGTCAAATTTCTCCAACAAGTGGGAGTATTGAAATTGAGTACACATCTAACAAAGAACAGATTGAGCGGAATATTGATGCCGCTGGGAATGTGCAAAATGAGACTAAAACAATTTTTGATGATAACGGCAATGTGATAAAAGAAGAAGGCTTAATGCTTAATAAAACACATGAAATCAGTTATTATGAAGAAGCATAAAAGATTTCCGTCTTCAAGAAAATTGGCAAAATCAGATAAGATTTTTGCGACATCCATTAATTAAAATGTATCCGAACCTGGAAATGAATTTATTAACAATTTCCCCATATACTTGCATTATCAACGATTTGCTGTTAATAAACAAGTGCATAAACGGAGGGTAATTTATCCAAAAATCTGTATTTTTGTGAAAATTAGCAGGTTTTAGCAATGAACGAAAACTACACAGAAGACAGTATTAAGACCTTAGAATGGCGAGAACACATACGTAAACGCCCTGGCATGTACATCGGAAAACTCGGTGATGGCAGCTCTTACGATGATGGAATCTATATTCTTATCAAGGAGGTTATTGACAACTCCATTGATGAGTTTGCCATGGGTAACGGGAAAAAAATAGAGGTTGAACAAACAGAACACAGCATACGCATTCGTGACTATGGACGCGGCATTCCATTAGGCAAACTAGTTGATGTTACATCAAAAATGAATACCGGAGCCAAATACGACTCAAAGGTTTTTAAAAAATCTGTCGGACTAAACGGGGTCGGGATTAAAGCCGTAAACGCACTCTCATCACAATTCCGCATTTTTGCATATCGCGAAGGCGAAAAAAAAGAAGTGCTTTTTGAGAAAGGCTACCTGAGAGAAGAATATGATATTGTTCCGAGGAAAGAACGAAACGGAACCGAAGTAATTTTCACGCCTGACGAAGATGTTTTTGGTGAATATGAATTTAATTTAGAACACATTCACGAAATGCTTCGTAACTATGTCTTCCTAAACTCAGGGCTTACCATTGAATTCAACGGAGAAAAATTCATCAGTCGTAACGGCTTGTTGGATTTGCTGAATGATAAAATGCGATCAGAAGGACTTTACCCTATCATTCATTTAAAAAATGGAGATATTGAAATTGCTCTCACTCATTCGCAAGGATATGGTGAAGAATATTATTCTTTTGTCAACGGACAATACACACCACAAGGTGGAACGCATTTAACATCCTTTAAGGAAAGCATTGTAAAAACGATTAAAGATTTTTTCGGAAAGAATTTTGATGCGTCGGATATTCGCATGTCGATCTCAACAGCCATCAGTATAAAAATTGAAGAGCCGGTTTTTGAATCGCAAACCAAAACAAAGTTAGGCTCCAAAGACATGGGGCCAAAAGGGCCGACAATCCGAACTTTCATTAACGAATTTATTAAAAATCAGTTAGACGATTATTTACATAAAAATCCAGAAACGGCTGATCTCATGCTCAAGAAAATTCAAAGCAATGAGAAAGAGCGAAAAGCCATCAGCGGAATTAAGAAAATTGCCAGAGATCGTGCAAAAAAAGTGTCACTTCACAATAAAAAATTGCGTGATTGCCGTGCACATTTGAATACAAATCATGAGCGCCGATTGGAAAGTTCAATTTTCATAACGGAGGGAGATTCAGCGAGCGGTTCAATCACAAAAGCACGTGATGTAAACACACAAGCCGTTTTCAGCTTGCGAGGCAAGCCACTAAACTCATACGGGTTAACGAAAAAAGTGGTGTATGAAAATGAAGAATTCAATCTATTGCAAGCAGCACTGAATATTGAAGAAGGATTGGAGCAATTGCGTTATCGTAACGTCATTATCGCAACAGATGCCGATGTTGACGGAATGCATATCCGCTTGCTGATTATCACCTTTTTCTTACAATTTTTCCCTGATTTGATAAAAAATGGGCATTTATTCATTTTACAAACGCCTCTATTCCGTGTCAGAAACAAAAAAGAGACCCATTATTGTTACAGCGAAGAAGAACGAGATAAAGTGGCACGAAAACTGAAAAGCAAATCAGAAGTCACTCGATTTAAAGGACTTGGAGAAATTTCACCTGACGAGTTTAAATTTTTCATTACTGAAGGCTTACGACTTGAACAGGTAAAACTTACTAAACAAGACGATTTAAAACAAATGTTAAGTTTTTACATGGGCAAAAACACCCCTGACCGTCAGGATTTTATCATTGAGAACCTAAGAAATTACGAAGAAATTATTGATTAAACATGGATACAGAAAACACAGATAAACAAGATAACCTACAGGAAGAAAATGAAGTATTGCATCCTGCCGGAACAATTACAAAACTTTCGGGAATGTATCAGGATTGGTTTCTGGATTATGCCTCATATGTCATTTTGGAACGTGCAGTTCCCCATGTTTATGACGGGCTAAAACCTGTTCAGCGACGGATTTTACATTCCATGAAACTACTTGATGACGGACGATACAACAAAGTTGCTAATATTGTCGGACATACCATGCAATTTCATCCGCACGGGGACAGCTCAATTGGCGATGCGCTTGTTCAACTCGGACAAAAAGAGCTATTAATTGACACGCAAGGAAACTGGGGAAACACCTTAACCGGTGACAGAGCAGCTGCAGCACGTTATATTGAAGCACGGCTAACTGCTTTCGCTTTAGATGTTGTATTTAATGCAAAAACAACAAACTGGAAACCGACTTATGACGGAAGAAATAAAGAACCAATAACCCTTCCCATGAAATTTCCATTACTGCTTACTCAAGGCGTAGAAGGAATTGCAGTTGGTTTGGCATCAAAAGTTTTACCGCATAATTTCAATGAAATTCTAGATGCCTGCATTAAACATTTAAAAAATGAGAAATTTGAGCTTTTACCTGATTTCTTGACAGGAGGAATGGCCGATGTTTCCAAATATAACGACGGCTTACGCGGTGGAAAAGTGCGGGTAAGAGCACGCATGGAAAAAGTATCAAACAGAGAATTAAAAATCACAGAAATACCTTACGGTGAAACCACATCATCCGTTATTGACTCTATCCTTTATGCAAATGACAGAGGAAAAATCAAAATCAAAAAAATTGATGACAATACCGCACAAGATGTTGAAATAATAATTAGCCTACCTGCCGGAACATCATCGGACAAAACCATTGACGCACTATACGCATTCACAAAATGTGAAGTGGGAATTTCACCAAATACCTGTGTAATTGACGATGACAGACCTCGTTTTATGGGTGCTACGGAAATTCTGAAGCTTTCCGTAGAAAACACAACGCAGTTATTGAAACTGGAATTGCAAATTCGCCAACACGAATTGGAAAACGAATTGCATATGGCAAGTCTGGAGCGTTGGTTTATTGAAAATAGGATTTATAAAGACAATGCTTACGAAAGTGCAAAAACCACGCAAACTGCGTTAGAACATATCGCTAAGCGAGCAGAAGAAATTAAGGACAAACTTTTAAGAAATATTACCGAAGAAGATTTGCTTAAACTGCTTGAAATCCGTATGAAACGAATTATCCGTTACAATGCTGATAAAGCAGAAGAAATAATGATCAAGTTAAATGAAGAATTGGAAGTTGTAAAGCAGAATATTGAAAATATTATTGACTACACAATTAATCATTACAAACGACTAAAGAAAACTTACGGTAAAGGCAGAGAACGTCGAACAGAACTTAGAAGTTTTGACAATATTCAAGCACAAAAAGTTGTCATTGCAAATGAAAAACTTTATGCAAATTTCAAGGAAGGATTTATTGGCTACGGACTGAAAAAAGAAGAATATATTTGTGATTGCTCAGACATTGATGAAATTATTGTTTTTCTTAAAGACGGGAAATATATCGTTACCAAGGTGTCGGAAAAAGCCTTTATCGGGAAGGATATTATTCATGCTACTGTATTTAAACGCAACGACAAGCGCACTGTTTACGATGCTGTGTATCGTGATGGAAAAACCGGCAATACATTCATTAAACGTTTTGCAGTTACCAGCGTAACGCGAGATAAAACATACGACATAACACAAGGTTATGAACATTCGAGACTGTTGTATTTCACAGCAAATCCTAATGCTGAAGCCGAAGTTATTAAAGTATATTTAAAACCAAAACCAAAAATCCGTAAACTGATATTTGAATTCGATTTTCAAGAAATTGCCATCAAGGGACGACAGAGTAAAGGAAATATCCTGACAAAACATGATGTCCATAAAATCACAATGAAAGAAAAAGGTGTATCAACTCTTGGTGGTCGGAAAATTTATTTTGATAAAGATATCATGCGATTGAATGTTGATCAGCGAGGTGAATTCTTAGGTGAATTTCTCGGTGATGACAAAATCATTGTTTTCCTAGATGATGGAAATTACAGGCTCATGAATTTCGATTTGACAAATCATTTTGAAAAAAATCTTCTAAAAGTTGAGAAATACAATTCGGACAAAGTTTATACAGTAATTCATTACGATTCAGAGCAAGGCTTTTATTATCTCAAGCGTTTTCAAGCCGAGGAAATCAGCACTACCCAGCTATTTATCGGGGAAGCTGAAGACTCAAAACTTCTGAATATAACAGATGATAAATGGCCGCAAGTTCGAATTACTTTTGGTGGAAAAAACAAAGACAAGGAAGATGAGCTGATTGACGCTGAAGAATTTATATCCATTAAAAGTCATAAAGCACGCGGAAAACGTCTGACTACCTTTGAAACCAAACGTGTTCAGTTCGACGAGCCATTACAAAAAGAAATTCCGACAGAAGACTCTGATAATTCTGATGAGGACAGTAATGATACGGATGAACAAAATCAAATGACGCTGAATTTATAATGCGCATCTTTCTGGTCGGATTTATGGCAAGCGGGAAAAGCGATTTGGGAAAGCAATTAGCCCAAATGCTTAAACTTCCATTTGTAGATTTGGACGAGCTTATAAAAACTCAAAGTGGTATGAGCATACCGAATATTTTCAACACAAAAGGGGAAACAGAATTTCGTAGAATTGAATCCGACTTACTTAAAGAAACAATTTCTCAACAGGAAACATTTGTGATGGCGTGTGGTGGTGGCATTATGGTTTCCGAAGCAAATCGCCGACTATTAAAATCTGCAGGAACCAGCATTTTCATTGACACTACGACACAAACAATTATTAATCGTCTGTTACAAGATACAACAGGTAATCGTCCACTTCTATCAAATTTAACAAGCGATGAACTCCAATCAAAAGTTCCACACATGATGGATAAACGACGAAAAGCATACGAAACAGCAGAGCTTATATTTTATCCTGAAAAGGAAACACTAAATGACTTAATAAATAAGATTTGAAAGAAGTCGAATTGGCAATTTTTACTCGTAAGTATAATAGGTACCGTCCGTTTGACTTTGTTGCTTTGCTTCATCATCTCGGATTGCATTACCGACAATGTCTTCAAATGCGGCATATACCATGCAATAAGTTGCTGGAAATGTGAACAACAAGCCAACACCGAGTAAAATAGCACCAAACACATTAATCAAGGTCAGGATAACAAAGAAACCGAGAAATGGCCAAAAATTTCGGGTTATTAATTTACGACTGGTTTCCATGGCTTCCCAAAAATCCATATTAAGGAATGTGACAAATGGAACAGCAAATGAATATGCAACAGCAAGATAAATTCCAGGAAGAATAAGTAATACAAATCCTATACCTGTAAAAATCTGAGAGATTAATTCTGCGAGGAAAAGTGGAAGGAAAATTTTAAATCCTTCAAAAAAACGTGCAAACGTAACAGGTTCATTTCGAACAATTGCATTTGCGACAATAAAAAATCCGGCAATTAAAGGACCTCTGACGACCAAACTAACAAGGCCAACAGAGCTACTAGTTCCAATAAATGAAATTAAAAAATAAATAGCAGCATATCCAACAAAAAGCCCCATTTTAGATGAAAAGATTTTATATCCTCGATCAATATAGCGGTTCATATCAAATTCGTAACCTTCGCGTATCAATCTATCTATCGTTTGTTTGTACATGGCATGAATAATTTTGAATAAAACTAATCAATTTTCAGACTAGCACCATAATTTTTAACAAATCTTTTGGCTTTTAATGAGGGAGATTTAATGAAATCCCCAATTTCATATTCCTCCCACTGGGTATCAACATATTTGATTATCTCATCAGAAGAGACCACAGGGTTTGGCCATTCACGATGTTTTTGCTTTTCTTCTGCAATATGTCGTGCATCCCATAAAATTTGATTCCCCTCTCTTCGAATATCCCTTTTCGGATCAGTATTTGCTAAAATCCACCAAAGCAACAAATTAATATCTTGAAATAATTCAGGATAATCAACCCATATCAACAATGTGCACTCGGGATGAATATTATCGGGCTTTTCTGCTATAGGGGAAGCCATCACCGATACACGACCATAATTCAGCAAATTTTCACCTTTACGGATTTGTAATTTATCCTGATTTCGTGCTTCACTTAAGTCAATCATACATTTTCCACCAAACACAAGTTGCGGAGAAGCATGCTCTAATTCGTCAGCCGGGCCGGTTGAAATGGTAAACGCATCAGGATGAATATTATTTGCAAAATGATTTAATACCACCTTATAATTTGTCAAATCTATAGATTCAGGCAATGCAATTAAAATCTTAGAAAACATCATTTGCCCAGCACCCAGCAAGGAATACATTGTTTTCGTAACAACCCCGGGATAATTATTTCGCACCTTTAGCAACACCAAATTATGAGCAACCCCTTCAGCAGGCAAATGGAAATCAATCAATTCGGGTGCAATTGCCATTTTAATTGCTGGTTTAAACAATCGCTCGGTTGCCATTCCGAAATACACATCCTCCATGGGTGGAATACCTACAATCGTTGCAGGATAAACTGCGTTCTTTTTATGCGTAATTGCCGTTACATGAAATTTAGGATATTTATCTGTCAGCGAATAAAAGCCGGTGTGATCACCAAAGGGGCCTTCATCAATGAGCTGTTCATTTGGATCTATATAACCTTCGATGACAATATCCGCATCGGCAGGAACTTCAATATCCTGAGTTTTACATTTCACAAGTTTCACTGGCTTCCGACGAATTAATCCACAAAAAAGAAGTTCATCAATGCCCTCTGGAAGTGGGGCAGTTGCCAGATAGGTGTATAATGGATCTCCGCCAAGCACAACGGCGACCGGCATTTTTTCTCCTTTATCTTTCCACGCAGAAAAATGAGCAGCACCTCCCTTATGTCTATGCCAATGCATGCCTGTCGTGTTTTCATTAAAAACCTGCATACGGTACATTCCAATATTACGTTGTCGGGTTTCCGGATGCTGTGTAAATACCATAGGCAAAGTAACAAAGGGTGCCGAATCGTGCGGCCATGATTGCAAAATCGGCAACTCATTCAAATTCGGATTAAGAGTTACAGCTTCCTGACACAACCCACTTGATTTTTGCAATTTGGGGAATATTTTCAATAGCTTACGTTGTTTCCATAATTCAGAGAGTTTTTTTCCTTTAGATGATTTCCCTTGAAGGAACTCCGAAATAGAAAATAATTCAGGAAACACTGCATCAGGTTGTTTATTTCCAAACACAGCGTTAATGCGATTTTCAGAACCATATGCATTAATCAGTACAGGAAATTTCGTACCGGTATTCTCAAATAATAACGCTTTTCCCCCTTGATATTTCTTCATCATTCTATCAGCAATTTCAGGTATTTCCTGATTCACCGACACTGCTTTCTTAATCCGCAGTAGCTCCCCTTGCTGCTCCAACTCGTCAATCCATATTTGCAATGTTAAATTTTTCATACACTGTATTTTGTCATAAAGATATAAAAAAGCAAAGATATGTACGTGCTAGTGAAAATAACAAAGAATAATACAAGTTAATTTTGTATCTTGACAAAGATATCAACATACACTTATTCCATGACAAGTCAATCTGATTTTATTGCTAAACTGAAGCAGCAATTTTTCAACGATGCCGGCAATATTGCTAAAAAATCATTCAAATCTATTGGTATTACAAAATTCAAGCTGTATGATGCGAGTCATTATTTTTATGCATACTTGGATGGCTTCTTAACGCAATTTGAAGATTTTGTAAAGCAACAAAACAAAAAAATTGATTGTAAATCTGGTTGTGCGAGTTGTTGCTACCAAGCGGTTTTCATGAGTCCATTTGAAGCAATTTATCTTGCAGATAACATTAAAAAACATTTATCAGAGCAAGTACAATCTGAAATAATGCATCGTGTTTTAAAGAAGAAAGAAGCCACATCAGAAATGACAGCATCTGAATACCTAAGCTATCGACACGCCTGTCCACTACTTGATGAAAAGAACGGAAGCTGTATTATGCATGCGTATCGTCCGGTAGCCTGTCGCATATACCTTTCAGGCGATGTTAAATCATGCATTATTCAACATGAAAATCCCAAAAATGACACCCTGTTTGCAAAGCTATATGACTTGCCTTTACAAGTAGGGAGGGCGTATTGTGAGGGTTTCAATCAATATTTCGCAAACAAACAATTAAAGGTGCAATCATTAAAATTTGAAGATGCGCTTTTTGTTGCTTTAGAAAACGAAAAGGCAGCTGATGATTGGATTGCCGGGAAGTCAATTTTTGAGACTCAATATTCAGATGATGATTTAGCGTTATTTGATCATTTCAAAAACAGACCGGGTTTAACATAAAAAAAGCCCGGTATTACCGAGCTTCATCATTTTAGAATCAATATTTTCAGGGAGCAAATTTAAAATCACGGCCAAGATAATATGCATTATCACCAAGTGCTTCTTCAATTCGGAGCAATTGATTATATTTTGCAATACGGTCTGAACGAGATGCTGAACCTGTTTTAATCAGTCCTGTATTCAACGCAACAGCTAAATCAGCAATAAATGTATCCTCTGTTTCACCTGAGCGATGACTAATTATTGAAGTATAAGAGCTTCTATGCGCCATATCAACAGCTTGAATAGTTTCAGAAAGCGTACCGATTTGATTCACTTTGATAAGAATAGAGTTAGCAACATCGGTTTTTATTCCTCGAGCAAGTCGTTTCACATTTGTAACAAACAAATCATCACCAACAAGTTGCACTTTTTCACCAATTTGAGTTGTCAATTTAGCCCATGCGTCCCAATCATCCTCTGCAAGTCCATCTTCAATTGAGAGAATGGGATATTTTTTTGCCCAATTCGCCCAATAATCCACCATTTCATCAGCGTTTAAATTAGAATTATTTGATTTTAATTCGTAAAGTCCTGTTTCTTCATTGTAGAATTCAGAAGCAGCAGGATCCAAAGCGATAAAGATATCTTCTCCGGGTTTATAGCCTGCTTTTTCAATCGCTTTAAGGACATATTCAATTGCCTCTTCATTAGAATTAATACCAGGAGCAAAACCGCCCTCATCGCCAACATTTGTCGAGAACCCAGAATCTTTCAATACAGATTTAAGGTTATGAAAAATCTCAACTCCCATACGCAGTGCATCCGAAAAATTTTCAGCACCAACAGGCATCACCATAAACTCTTGAAAGTCAATATTATTATCTGCATGAGAACCTCCGTTAAGGATATTCATCATAGGGATTGGCAGTGTATTAGCAGATACTCCTCCAATGTAATTATAAAGAGGCAATCCGTGATATTGTGCTGCAGCTTGCGCGCAAGCTAATGATACGCCGAGCATGGCATTTGCTCCGAGATCTGCTTTGTTTTCTGTTCCATCGAGCTGAATTAAAGCACGATCGATTGCATTTTGATCATCAACATATGCACCGTTTAGCGCTTCATTAATTTTTGTATTCACGTTATAAACAGCTTTCATAACGCCTTTACCGAGGAAACGGGATTTCTCTCCATCACGCAACTCAACAGCTTCGTGTACGCCAGTTGATGCGCCAGAAGGGACAGCCGCACGACCAACAACACCACTAGTTGTCAAGACTTCTACTTCAACAGTGGGATTTCCACGTGAATCCAGTATTTGTCTGGCATGAATGTTTTGAATTTGAGCCATAATTTACTATATTTAAAGTTATCATTTTTAATGAGTCCAGTCTAAAGAATTGTTCTGAAACTGAACATTTTAATTAATACTGATGTAAAATACAAATAAAAAAGGGGAGTACAAAACTCCCCCATTAAAATTTATAGTTTAATAATTACTTTTTCTCATTGTCGTCTTCTGGTTTTTCTTCAGCATTCTTTACTTCCTTTTCTGCTTTTACTTCTTTCTCAGGTACTTTTTCAGTTTTTCCCTCAGTTTTTTCAGCCTTTGCAGGTTCAGCTTTCTCAGCTTTAAGAGTTTCCTCTACGTTTTTTTGTTTTGGATCTTCTTTAGCTTCAGCAGCCGGCGATTTTTCAACTTTTGTTTGTTTAACATCGCTTCCTGAACCACTACGTCCACGACGTGTACGTTTTTTCTTTGTACCGGTTTCTTTAGCAGTAAGCATATTTTCGTTATAATCAACGAGTTCAATAATACACATTTCAGCGTTATCTCCAAGTCTAGCACCAATTTTCAGGATACGAGTGTATCCACCTTGACGATCGGCCACTTTGACTGAAATCTGACGAAAGAGTTCAGAAACTGCATCTTTATTTTGAAGTGATCTAAAAACGACTCTTCTGTTATGTGTTGTATCTTCTTTAGCACGAGTAATTAGCGGCTCAACGAATACTTTAAGTGCTTTAGCTTTAGCGACTGTAGTATTAATGCGTTTATGCATAATTAGTGAGGCTGCCATATTTGACAGCATTGCTTTTCTATGTGCTTTTTTTCTACCTAAATGGTTGAATGATTTTATGTGTCTCATCGCGAATCAATTTATTCCTTATCCAACTTATATTTTGAAATATCGAGCCCAAAGTTCAGCTTCAAATTACTAAGCAGATCCTCAAGTTCTGTCAGTGATTTTTTACCAAAATTTCTAAACTTTAGCAAGTCGTTTTTATTATGCTGTACTAGCTCTCCGAGCGTATCGACATCAGCAGCTTTGAGGCAATTAAGTGCACGGACCGACAAATCTAGATCGACCAATCGTGTTTTAAGTAATTGTCTCATATGCAATACTTCCTCATCGAACTCTTCATTTTCGTAAGATTCTTCGGTGTCGAGCGTAATTTTCTCATCACTAAAGAGCATAAAATGATAGATTAAGATTTTGGCAGCTTCTTTAAGTGCATCTTTCGGGTGAATAGACCCATCGGTATCAATATCGAAGATGAGTTTTTCATAATCGGTTTTTTGTTCCACCCTCATGTTTTCGACACTATATTTCACATTTTTAATTGGCGTAAACACCGAACCTATTGCGATGCTACCAATTTCATCGTCTTCTATTTCATTTTCTTCTGGTGATAAATAACCTCTACCCTTAGCAATTGTAAAATCAATCTTAAGTGTTACATTCGGCTCCATATGGGAAATTTCCAAATCGGGATTTAAAATTTTAAATCCGGTCAGAAATTTACCGATATCACCAGCTTTAAACACATCTTGTCCAGAGATTATAACAGTAACTTTTTCACCGTCAAAATCTTCAATCTGTTGTTTAAAACGCACTTGTTTCAATTGCAAAACGATTTCAGCAACATCTTCCATGACTCCTTTAATAGTAGAGAATTCATGATCGACGCCTTCAATCTTAATATGAGTAATTGCGAATCCTTCCAATGAAGATAGGAGGATGCGTCTGAGGGCATTACCAACAGTCACACCGTATCCCGGTTCCAGTGGTCTAAATTCAAATTTACCGTGCATTTCGTCTGCATCAAGCATAACGACTTTGTCCGGTTTTTGGAAAGCTAAAATTGACATACAAATCAGGTTATTGATTATTTTGAATACAATTCAACGATTAACTGCTCTTCGATGTTTTCGGGAATTTCCTCACGTTCAGGAGTATTAAGGAATTTTCCGGACATCTGATCATTATCCCACTCGATCCAAGAATATTTCCCATGGTTAGCCCCATTGAGAGATTCTGTAATGATTTCAAGCGATTTTGATCTTTCTCTTACACTTACGATATCCCCTGGTTTTACTCTAAAAGATGGGATATTAGTCAGGACACCATTAACAATGATATGTCTATGAGCCACGAGTTGTCTGGCTGCCTGTCTAGTTGGTGCAATTCCGAGGCGGAACACAACGTTATCGAGTCTTGACTCGAGCAATTGCAATAATACCACACCGGTAACACCTTTCATACTAGAAGCTTTTTCAAACAAGTTTAAAAACTGTTTTTCAAGCACTCCGTAAGTATATTTTGCTTTTTGTTTTTCTTTTAATTGCACACCATATTCAGAGACTTTGCGTCTTCTACGGTTATTACCATGTTGTCCCGGTGGAAAATTTTTCTTTTCGAAATATTTATCCGGGCCATAAATGGGTTCACCCAATTTTCTGGCGATTTTTGTTTTTGGTCCTCTATATCTTGCCATGAATTTACGATTAAAATGATTACACTCTTCTACGTTTTGATGGTCTACATCCATTGTGCGGTAATGGGGTAACGTCAATAATTTCAGTTACTTCAATTCCTGAGTTATGTACTGCTCTGATAGCAGACTCGCGTCCTGAACCAGGACCTTTTACATAAGCCTTAACTTTACGTAATCCGCCATCATAAGCTACTTTCGCACAATCTTCAGCAGCCATTTGAGCTGCGTATGGAGTATTTTTCTTACTACCACGGAATCCACGTTTTCCAGATGATGACCATGAAATAACTTGACCATCCGCATTCGTCAGGGTCACAATAATATTATTAAAGGAGGAATGAATGTGCAATTGCCCATTTGCCTCCACTTTAACCACCCGTTTCCTGGTAACTTTTGTCTTTTTCTTTGCCATAGACGATTATTATTTAAACTAAACTTTCTTTTTATTAGCGATGGTTTTCTTTTTCCCACGACGAGAGCGCGCATTATTTTTCGTATGCTGTCCACGTAATGGCAACCCGATACGATGTCTGATTCCACGGTATGAACCGATGTCTTGCAAACGTTTAATATCAGTTTGTACACGTGATCTGAGTTCTCCTTCGACACTGTAATTTTCAATTTCAGCACGAATTTTGGACAAAATTTCATCGTCCCAGTCACTTACTTTGATGTTTCGCTCTACACCCGCTTTATCCAGAATTTCCTGAGAGCGGCTTTTTCCGATTCCGTAAACATAGGTTAATGCGATTTCACCTCGTTTATTGTTTGGTATGTCAACACCAGCGATTCTTGCCATATGCTTAAATGATTTTAAAAATTAAAATTATCCCTGACGTAATTTAAACTTAGGGTTTTTCTTATTAATCACGTAAAGACGTCCTTTACGTTTCACTATTTTACAGTCTGCGCTGCGTTTTTTGACTGATGCTTTGACTTTCATAATAATTTCTCTTACTATTTATATCTAAATGTTATTCTTCCTTTTGACAAATCATATGGAGACATTTCAACTTTCACTTTATCTCCAGGTAAAATTTTAATATAATGCATACGCATCTTTCCAGAAATATGAGCGGTCAAGATGTGCCCGTTTTCCAATTCAACACGAAACATTGCATTTGACAATGCTTCTATAATTGTTCCATCTTGCTCTATCGATGCTTGTTTTGCCATATTATTTTTGTTTAAGTTTTAATGCTTCATCAATTATACTAAAATCTGATAATATATCTGCTTTTCCATTTGTTATCGCCATAGTATGTTCAAAATGTGCGGCAGGTTTATGATCCGCGGTACGAATTGTCCAGCCATCATCCTCTTGCTTAATAAAGCGTTTGCCGAAAGTAATCATCGGCTCAATAGCGATACACATTCCAGCATCCAGTTTTGGCCCAGTTCCTTGTCGTCCATAATTTGGAACTTCAGGACTTTCATGTAAATCCCTTCCGATTCCATGTCCGACAAGCTCTCTTACTACCCCAAAGCCAAAGCTTTCTGCATGCTTTTGAACAGCATGTCCGATATCTCCAATTCGATTTCCTGCAATAACTTTTTCAATTCCTTTGTAAAGCGATTCACGGGTAACACGAAGTAATTTTCGTACATTTTCATCCACATTTCCAATTTCAAATGTATAGCATGAATCACCATGCATTCCATTTTTATAGGCACCGATATCAACTGAAACAATGTCACCATCTTGCAATCGATAATCGTTAGGAATTCCGTGTACAACGACATCATTTACAGAGATACAAACTGACTTGGGAAATCCGCTATAATTCAAGAAACCAGGAACTGCACCATGATCACTAATAAACTCATGTGCAATTTTATTAATTTCGAGAGTTGAAATTCCAATCTTAATATGTTTTGCAATCTCTGCATGTGTCATAGACACTAAGCGATTACTTTCACGCATTAATTCAATTTCTTCTGCTGTTTTCAAATATATCATCAAAGAACGTTTATATTATTTATTTAGAGTGCAGAAACAGTCTGTCCTCTACCTTTAATTTTTCCTGACTTGGTTAATCCGTCGTAATGGCGCATTAACAAATGGCTTTCAATCTGCTGCAAAGTGTCAAGTACTACCCCAACAAGAATTAGCAACGATGTTCCACCAAAAAACTGAGCAAATTGATTGTTAACTCCAGCTAACATTGCGAAAGCGGGTAAAATTGCCACAATAGCAAGAAACATAGATCCTGGCAATGTAATTCGTGACATAATATTATCAATAAACTCAACGGTTCGCTTTCCAGGTTTCACACCAGGCACAAACCCACCATTCTTTTTCATATCCTCAGCCATTTGTGTTGGATTGACAGTAACAGCTGTATAGAAATAAGTAAAAAGAATAATCATAATTGCAAATACAAAGTTATACCAAAATCCGGTATAATCAGCAAAAGCGAGAGCAAATTTACTGACTTCACCTTCCGCTTGAAATCCTGCAAACATCATTGGCACAAACATAAGTGCTTGAGCAAAAATGATTGGCATAACACCTGCAGCATTAACTTTTAATGGGATGTATTGACGTACACCACCATACTGTCTGTTTCCAACAACGCGTTTTGCATACTGAACCGGAATTCGTCTTACCGCTTGTACCAATGCAATTGATACCATAAAGATAACAAAAAGAATTACGATTTCCAAAAGCAACATAATCAAACCACCTGCTTGTCCAGTAGCACGTGAAACAATTTCAGCGACAAATGAACCTGGTAGTCTTGCAATAATTCCAATCATAATTATTAATGAAATTCCATTACCAATTCCTTTATCGGTAATACGCTCTCCAAGCCACATCACGAACATCGTTCCGGCAGTAAGAATCAATACAGAGCTAAGGTTAAATAAGAAACCTGAATATGCGAATGCTTCGGGAGGAAGTTGTACATGCAAGTTTGCCATATATGATGGAGCTTGCAATACCAAAATACCAACAGTAAGGTATCGAGTAATTTGGTTAATTTTTCTTCTTCCACTTTCTCCTTCACGCTGCATTTTTTGGAAATACGGCACTGCGATTCCAAGCAACTGAACGACAATAGATGCGGAGATATAAGGCATAATACCAAGACCAAAAACTGATGCGTTAGAGAATGCACCCCCAGAGAACATATCAAGCAAACCCAAAACACCAGATGATGTTTGGTTTTGCAAGTTAGCCAACATGTTTGGATCAATTCCTGGGATCACAACATGTGCTCCAAGCCTATAAATTAGAATTAGCCCTAGCGTTGTTAAAATACGCTTACGCAACTCTTCAATACGCCAAATATTTTTTAAGGTCTCAATAAATTTTTTCATCCTTAGTATTTTTCAACGGTTCCACCCTGTGCTTCAATTTTTTCAACGGCTGATTTAGAGAAAGCGTGTGCTTTAACATTAACTTTCACAGACAAATCTCCATTTCCAAGAATTTTAATTAGTTCGTTTCGTTTAGCGAGTCCAAAATCAACTAAAGTTTCAAAGTCGATTACTTCGAGTTTATTATCTTCAGCGATTTTGTGAATTTTAGAAATATTAACTCCTGTAAACACGACACTATTTCTATTATTAAACCCATATTTTGGGCTAGTTCTTTGGAGTGGCATTTGTCCACCCTCAAAACCAGACTTACGGGAATAACCTGATCTAGACCTAGCACCTTTATGTCCACGAGTAGAGGTACCACCTTTACCTGATCCTTGACCACGTCCAACGCGTTTTCCTTCTCTTTTCACTGATCCTTCAGCCGGTTTTAATGAACTTAAATCCATATCAATAATTGCTTAAACTTATTTAACATTTTCAATTTTCACTAAATGGCTCACTTTTTTAGCCATTCCCAGAATCTGTGGAGTTGCTTCATGCTCAACAGTCTGGTTCATTTTTTTAATCCCCAATGCAATGAGGGTGTTTTTTTGTCGCTTATCGTAACCGATAGCGCTTTTTGTTTGAGTAATTTTAACTTTCGCCATGTCTTAAATCATTAACCATTAAACACTTTTTCGAGAGATACTCCACGATGTTCTGCGACAGTATATGCATCTCTCATTTCGAGTAATGCATTCATCGTAGCTTTCACGAGGTTATGTGGATTTGATGACCCTTTAGATTTTGCGAGGACATCTTTAATTCCGACACTTTCAAGGACAGCGCGCATCGCACCCCCAGCTATTACACCGGTACCATCAGAAGCTGGTTTTAACCAAACTTTAGCCCCAGAGTATTTCCCAGTTTGTTCGTGTGGAATTGTATTATTATAAATCGGCACTTTAACCAGATTTTTCTTCGCATCATCAACTGCTTTTTCAATAGCAGAGGTTACTTCTCCTGCTTTTCCTAGTCCGTGACCGACAATACCGTCTTCGTTACCAACGACAACAATAGCAGCAAAGGTAAAATTACGTCCACCCTTAGTTACTTTAGCTACACGATTAATTGCAACTAGTCTGTCTTTTAATTCGAGATCACTCGCTTTAACTTTTCTTACGTTATTTGACATAATAGCTTAAAATTTTAGTCCACCTTTTCTGGCGCCTTCAGCAAATGCTTTCACACGACCATGATACTGATAACCTCCACGATCAAAAACGACCTGATTAATTCCTGCTTCCACTGCTTTTTTAGCTAATGCTTCGCCCGCTATTCTTGCGAGTTCAGATTTTTTAGCTTTTTCATCAGCAAATTCTTTATCGCTAGTCGCGACAGCAATCATCGAATTTCCTTTTTGGTCGTTAATAATCTGTGCAATAATGTGTTTATTGCTCCGGAATACCGCCAAACGGGGTTTTTCCTCAGTACCCTGAATTTTATTGCGGATACTTTTACGGATTTTATTTCTTTTTTCTTTTCTATTTTTAGACATGGTTCAGATTTTAAACGATTAGACACTAGCAGTTTTACCAGCTTTCTTACGTACGACTTCACCGACAAATCGAATTCCTTTTCCTTTGTATGGCTCCACAGGTCTAAGTGATCTGATTTTCGCCACAACATGTCCAAGCAATTGCTTGTCATGGCTTTTAAGCGACACAACAGTATTGGATCGTTTTTCAGTTTTACATTCAACTTGAACTTCTTCAGGAAGTTGGAAAAAGATATGGTGTGAATATCCGAGGCTAAAATCAATTAATTGCCCCTGATTTTCAGCTTTATAACCAACTCCTACGAGTTCAAGCTGCGCTGAAAATCCCTCAGAGACACCTTGTATCATATTTGACACAAGTGATCTATATAGGCCGTGCATAGCTTTATGTTCAATGGAGTCATCTGGTCTATCGATAACCATTTCGTTTTCTCTCACTTCGATGCTCAATTCATCATTCACTTTCTGTTCCAGTTGACCCAAGGGTCCTTTAACTGTCACAAGATTATCTTTGGCAGTTACATCTACTCCCTGTGGTATTTGAATTGGTAATTTCCCTATTCTAGACATGGTAAACAAATATTAATAAACGTAACACAAAACTTCGCCACCGACTTCAAGCTTTCTAGCTTCTTTGTCAGTCATTACACCATGAGACGTTGACAAAATAGCCACACCTAATCCATTCAATACTCTAGGAATGTCATCGGTATTAACATATTTTCTCAGTCCTGGGCTGCTGATACGTTCTAGTTTCTTAATTGCGGAAATTTTCGTTTCCGGATGATATTTTAAAGCAATTTTAATGAGTCCTTGATGTCCTGCTTCCTCAAATTTATAATTAAGGATATAACCTTTATCAAAAAGGACTTTAGTCATTTCCCTTTTCAGGTTAGATCCAGGAATTTCGACTACTCTATGTTTTGCCTGGATGCCGTTTCTGATTCTAGTCAGATAATCTGCAATCGGATCTGTCATATCTAATTTTCTTAAATTTTACCAACTTGATTTTTTAACACCAGGAATCAGCCCATTAGATGCCATTTCTCTAAACACAATACGGCTTACTCCGAATTGTCTAATATACCCTTTAGGCCGACCGGTAATACTACAACGATTATGCAAACGCACTTTCGAAGAATTTTTAGGCAATTTATGCAACTCATCAAGTTTACCTTCTTCTTTGAGTTGTTTGCGTTTAGCAGCATATTTGTCAACCATTCTCTGACGCTTAACTTCGCGTGCTTTCATGGATTCTTTAGCCATATCTTAACTTTTTTTATTGTTTTTAAATGGGAAACCAAACTCTTTCAGGAGTGCATATCCTTCTTCATCAGTATTTGCACTCGTTACAAAGGTGATGTTCATTCCCATGAGTTTATCAACCTGATCAAATTGGATTTCTGGAAAAATAATCTGTTCGGTAATACCGAGAGTATAGTTTCCACGTCCATCTAATTTAAAAGGCACTCCGTTAAAGTCACGAATACGAGGCAATGATGCTCTAACAAGTCTTTCAATGAATTCATACATTCTTTGACGACGCAATGTTACACGAACACCAATAGGCATATCTCTTCTTAACTTAAAGTTAGAGATATCTCGTTTAGACATAGTAGAAACAGCCCTTTGACCAGTAATCATTGTAATTTCATCAATGGCAGATTGGATAAGTTTTTTATCCGTAATTGCTTCACCAATCCCTTGATTAATTACAATTTTCTCGATTCTAGGGATTTCCATTGTCGAGCTGTACTGAAATTTTTCTTTCAGTGCTGGAGCTACTTCTTCGAAATATTTTTTCTGAAAATTCGGAATATTAGCCATTACTTAATCTCCTCTCCTGATTTTTTAGCGAATCGAACCAATTTTCCATTTTTATCGGATTTTCTACCGATTCGTGTTGGAGCACCTTCTTTTGGATCAATAAGCATAAGGTTAGACAAATGTACCGGAGCCTCTTGTTTAATAATACCACCATCGGTATTATTAGCATTTGGTTTCGTATGTTTCGATACAATATTTGCGCCTTCGACAATGGCTTTATATTTCTTTGGAAGTACTTCAAGGACTTTACCTTGGAAGCCTTTATCTTCACCGGAAATAACTTTAACCATGTCTCCTTTCTTAATATGTAATTTCTTTACCATGACAATCAATTTTTACAACACTTCAGATGCGAGTGATACAATTTTCATATATTTATCTTGACGCAGTTCTCTAGGAATAGGGCCAAAGATACGAGTACCACGAATTTCCTCTGCAGTATTTAATAAAACACAAGCATTATCATCGAATCGGATATAAGAACCATCATCACGACGGGTTTCTTTTTTAGTTCTGACAACGACTGCCCGTGTTACTGATCCTTTTTTCAATTCTCCACCGGGGAGTGCAGATTTCACTGTAACGACAATCTGATCACCTATCCCTGCATATCTTTTTCCTGTACCGCCGAGAACTCGGATGCACTGGACAACTTTAGCGCCACTATTATCAGCGACTGCTATTTTGGATTCCTGCTGTATCATGGTTACTTAACTTTTTCAACGATTTCCACTAATCTCCACGTTTTGTTCTTACTCAATGGGCGACTTTCCATAATTTTAACAGTATCACCGATATCACAAGTATTTTGCTCGTCATGAGCTACTAAACGTTTTGATTTATTTACAAACTTTCCGTATTTCGGATGTTTCATTTTCCGTTTCACATCCACAGTGATGGATTTATCCATTTTGTTGCTAACAACAACACCGATACGCTCTTTTCTTAATTTTCGTTCCATATTCCGACTTATTTAGCACTGCTTTGACGTTTATTCCACTCAGTCATTAGACGAGCAACATTTCGTCTGATTTCAGGAATTTTATTTGGATTTTCCAAAGGAGATACAGCATGACTCATTTTTAATTTTCTCAGCATGAGTTTTTCTTCACCAATCCTCTCTTGGACTTCCTTATCTGTCATTTGTTGAATTTCTGAATTTTTCATTGCTCCCCAAATTAAATATTATAATCATAATCGTGACGAACAGTAAATTTCGTCTTCACAGGTAATTTTTGAGACCCCAGTCTCATTGCTTCTTTTGCATGGTCGAAGCTCACTCCATCGATTTCAAAAATAATTCTTCCTGGAGTTACACGTGCAACAAAGCTTTCAGGATCACCTTTTCCTTTACCCATACGCACCTCTGCAGGTTTTTTAGTAATGGGTTTATCAGGAAAAACACGAATCCAAAGTTTCCCTTGTCGTTGCATTTGACGAGTAATCGCTACCCTTGCAGCTTCAAGTTGACGACCTGTCAACCAAGTTGTTTCTAACGATTTAATAGCAAATGAACCAAAAGCGAGTTGATTTCCACGCTGGGCATTACCTTTCATTTTGCCCTTTTGCTGCCGTCTGTATTTTGTTTTTTTAGGTTGTAACATTTTTAAACTCCTTTTTCGTTATTTTCTTCTCTTACGTGTGAACTTTTTCTTGCCACCGGCATTCCCAGGTTTTTTAGACATGCCAACATTTGCAGACAAATCTCTTTTTCCATAGATTTCACCGCGACAAATCCATGTTTTGACTCCCATTATACCAGTTTTAGTCAAGGCTTCAGCAAGAGCATAATCAATATCTGCACGGAAAGTATGCAATGGGATTCTTCCCTGTTTATACATTTCAGATCTAGCCATTTCAGCGCCATTCAAACGACCGGAAACCAAAATTTTGATTCCTTCTGCTCCCATTCTCATAGTAGCAGCAATAGCCATTTTCACAGCACGACGATACGCAATTTTGCCTTCGATTTGTCGAGCCACGTTACTAGCTACAAGTGCAGCATCCAACTCAGGGCGTTTAATCTCGAAGATATTAATTTGCACTTCTTTTTTAGTGATTTTTTTAAGCTCTTCCCTAAGCTGATCTACTTCTTGTCCACCACGACCGATAATAATACCGGGTCTTGCAGTATGAATTGTTATGGTGATCATCTTAACTGAACGCTCGATAATAATTCTGGCAACACTAGCTTTCGCGAGGCGCACATTCAAATACCGACGGATTTTATAATCTTCGACCAATTTCTCGCCGTAATCATTTCCACCATACCAATTTGAATCCCATCCTCTGATGATTCCTAGTCTGTTACTTATTGGATTAACCTTCTGTCCCATTGAATATCGCTTTAATTTTCTGAAACTTCTTGAACTTCAACATTATTTGCCTCCATCAGGTTAGCACTTTCTACCGTAATTGTCACGTGATTTGAACGTTTTCTAATACGATAAGCGCGTCCTTGTGGAGCTGGCTGGATTCTTTTAAGCATTCTTGCAGAATCCACAAATACTTCTTTCACAAACAGGTTAGCATCTTCAAGACGAACCCCTTCGTTTTTAGCTTGCCAGTTAGCAATTGCGGACATTAAGAGTTTTTCCATTCGCACTGAAGCTTCTTTGGTTGAAAACTTAAGAATGTCCAAGGCCTGATTAGCATCATTTCCGCGAATCAGGTCAGCTAACAATCGCATTTTTCTAGGCGATGTGGGGCAGTTTTTAAGAACTGCATAGCTGATATTTTTTTTAGCCTCTTTTCTAAGTTCGGCTGATTTTCTTTTGCGTGCACTCATAACAATTTCAGTTTAACTATTTTCTACCGGCATGACCCCGGAAAGTACGAGTCGGAGCAAATTCTCCAAGTTTATGTCCTACCATATTTTCGGTTAGGTAAACAGGGATAAACTTATTACCATTATGAACAGCAATTGTTAACCCGACAAAATCAGGAGAAATAATTGAAGCACGCGCCCAAGTTTTGACAACGGTCTTCTTTTTGTTTTCCTGCATTTTCAGCACTTTTTTCTCCAAACTAGGATCAATAAACGGTCCTTTTTTCAGTGATCTGCTCATACCTTAATTATTTTCTTTTACGTCTTTCAATAATATATCTACTTGAAGCTTTATTTGGTTTTCGGGTTTTATAACCTTTCGCCAATAAGCCATTTCTTGAACGTGGATGTCCACCTGATGATTTTCCTTCACCACCACCCATTGGATGGTCAACAGGATTCATCACAACCCCACGAACTCTAGGTCTGCGCCCTTGCCAACGTGTACGTCCGGCTTTACCTGAATCTTCTAAAGCGTGGTCAGCATTAGATACACTACCAATGGTAGCTCGGCAGGTAACAAGTAATCTGCGGATTTCACCTGAAGGTAATTTCACAACAGCAAAACGTCCTTCACGGGAAGTTAACTGAGCATAAGTTCCAGCACTCCGAGCCAACATAGCTCCTTGTTCAGGATGCAACTCAATATTATGGATTACGGTTCCAAGTGGGATTTCGCGAAGGAAAAGTGAGTTTCCGACTTCTGGAGTGACACCTTTTCCACTCATAACTTCTTGTCCAACTTGTAATCCGTTAGGCGCTATAATATATCTTTTTTCTTCATCAGCATATTGCACTAAAGCGATACGCGCTGATCGATTTGGATCATATTCAATGGTGAGAACTTTAGCGACCATACCGTCTTTATTGCGTTTAAAATCAATTCGACGATACCGACGTTTATGTCCACCACCAATATAGCGCATAGTCATACGCCCCTGATTATTACGACCTCCTGATCGTTTAATAGGGTCAATTAATGATTTTTCAGGTTTATTTGTTGTAATCTCTGCAAAATCACTAATTAACTTATTTCTTTGTCCCGGTGTTGTGGGTTTATATTTTCTAACTGCCATATCTTTTAATTAAATATTGCTGTAAAAATCTATTGTGTCCTCACCACCCAGTGTAACAATTGCTTTTTTATAAGCATTTGTACGACCGTTAAGAACACCCGTTTTCGTATATCGTGATTTATTTTTGCCTTCGTAGCGCATAGTATTAACAGAAGCAACATCCACATCATACAAATCTTCGATTGCAAATTTTATCTGTTCCTTCGTTGCGTGTACATCAACAACAAAGCCATAACGGTTCAGTTTTTCAGTCTGTTCCGTCATCTTTTCTGTCACGATTGGTTTTAATAATATCTCCATTTCGCCAAAATTTTATGCCAGTATTTTATTTAAAACCTCAATTGAATTCTCTTCAAACATCAAAATTGATGCGTCAAGAATCTTATAAGTACTTAAAGATGAAACGTTTACCACATCTACCCCTGACAAATTTCGAGATGACAAATATACATTATTATTTTGTTCATTCACAACGATTAGCAATTTTTTATCAGAAATTTTAAAATTTTTCTGAATTTCAACGATTTGCTTCGTCTTAACCTCGTTTAAATCAAGCTTATCCACGATGATAATATTTTCATCTTTCATCTTATAATAGAGCGCAGATTTTCTTGCGATTTGTTTGACCTTTTTATTTACTTTTTGTGAGTAATTCCTCGGTCTAGGTCCAAAAACGCGTCCGCCCCCTCTAAAGAGTGGATTTTTAATATCACCAAAGCGAGCGGTACCAGTACCTTTTTGTCTTTTGATTTTTTTTGTACTACCCTTAATTTCGCCTCTTTCTTTCGCTTTATGAGTTCCTTGTCTGCGATTGGCCAGATGCGCTTTACAATCTAAATAAATTGCATGGTCATTCGGTTCAACTGCGAAAACAGCATCATTAATTTCAAGACTATTTCCGGTTTCCTTACCTTTGTTGTTATATACTTTCAGCTTCATTACTTTTCAATTATTAAATATGAACCTTTAGCACCAGGTACAGAACCTTTCACTAACAATAAATTACTCTCTGGAATTTTCTTCAGGACTTTAAGGCTAATCATTTTCACACGATCGCCACCGGTACGTCCCCCCATTCTCATCCCTTTAAATACTCGGGAAGGGTCAGAAGATGCTCCAAGTGATCCAGGTGCGCGCAATCTGTTATGCTGCCCGTGTGTTGCATCATTAACACCAGCAAAATTGTAGCGTTTTACAACTCCCTGAAATCCTTTTCCTTTAGATGTTCCTGAGACATCGCACCATTCTCCATCAATAAAGATATCAACGCTAATGCTATCTCCTACTTTTACGTCCTTACCAAAGTCGCGAAATTCCACTACTTTGCGTTTTGGTGTTGTACCGGCTTTTTTGAAGTGTTCCAGCATTGCTTTTGATGTTCTTTTTTCCTTTTTCTCATCAAAAGAGAGCTGGACAGCTTCATAACCGTCAGATTTGACGGTTTTTACCTGTGTAACAACACAAGGACCTGCTTCAATCACAGTGCATGGGATGTTTTTCCCCTCGGCACTGAATACGGAAGTCATTCCGACTTTTTTTCCAATAATTCCTTGCATTTTTTCTTGTATTAAAAATTACACTTTAATTTCAACATCTACACCACTGGGCAATTCCAGTTTCATAAGTGCATCAATTGTATTTGCAGTTGTACTGTAAATATCTAGTAAACGTTTATGAGATCTAAGCTCAAATTGCTCGCGTGCTTTTTTGTTCACGAAAGTGGAACGGTTTACTGTAAAAATGCGCTTATGCGTAGGCAATGGAATAGGACCACTCACTACTGCACCAGTAGTTTTTACTGTTTTTACGATCTTTTCTGAAGACTTGTCCAGAAGGTTGTGATCGTAACTTCTGAGTTTAATTCGTATTTTCTGACTCATAAGTATATTTAACGATTAAAAAGACAACAATCCTTTTTCTAATATTTTTTTTTGCATTTCAGGAAGCATAGGTTCATAATGGCCAAATTCCATACTTGAAACTGCTCTCCCTGAAGATAATGTTCTTAATACAGTGACATAACCGAATTGCTCTGAAAGCGGAACATTTGCTTTGACAATTCTAGCACCCGTGATTTCATCCATTCCACGAATATCGGCACGTCGTTTATTCAAATCTGCAACTACATCACCAAGATATTCGTCCGGGGTTACCACCTCGAGTTTCATCATAGGCTCAAGCAAACGAGCTTCCATTTTACGGGTTGCTGTACGTAATGCTTGTTTTGCTGCTATTTCAAATGATAAGCTATCGGAATCTACAGAGTGATGAGATCCATCCAATAAGCGTACTTTAATTTTTTCTAAGGGATATCCTGCAACTGGGCCGTTAGACAATCCTAATCGGAAACCTTTTTCAATTGCCGGTATAAATTCTTTTGGAATTGAACCTCCTTTTGTGGCATCTTCGAAAACCAAACCTGTTACATCATCATCATTAACTTCAGAAATTTCCACTTCAATATCAGCAAATTTTCCTTTTCCACCAGTTTGTTTTTCAAATATTTCACGATGCACAATGCTTCCGTAAACGGCTTCTTTATAATTCACATGTGGATTTCCCTGATTCAATTTCACACCATGCTCAATCCGTAAGCGGTCAATAAGGATTTCGAGATGCAATTCTCCCATTCCATTGATAATTGTCTGACCTGATTGTTCATTCACTTCAACAGTAAAGGTTGGATCTTCTTCAGCAAGATTTGCCAAGGCTTGTCCAAGTTTGTCGATATCTGCCTGATAATGTGGTTCAATTGCAAGCCCGATAACCGGTTCAGGAAAATTCATTGATTCCAAAACAATTGGTTTGGATTTATCACAGAGCGTATCACCCGTTTTTATATTTTTAAATCCAACGACAGCGACAATATCTCCAACCTGAACTGTTTCCAAGGCTTTCTGTTTATTTGCATGCATTAAAAACAGGCGATTTAGGCGTTCTGATTTTTCAGTACGCATATTATATACCTGTTGTTTTGCATTTAATTGTCCTGAATAAACGCGAATATATGCTAATTTACCGACAAACGGATTTGTGGCAATTTTAAAACATAAGGCAGAAAATGGTTCTTCTACAGACGGTTTTCTTGAAATTTCGTTTTCTGATTTCGGGTCGATACCGGAAATTGATTCAACATCTGCCGGGCTTGGCAAATAATCAGTAACGGCATCTAACAAAGGCTGTACCCCTTTATTTTTAAAAGCAGAACCACAAAGCACAGGAACAATTGTTCCATCAAGTACTGCTTTCCTAGTAACTGTTTTAAATTCTTCTACTGTAATTGCACTTCTATCTTCAAAAAATCTTTCCAACAATTTATCATCTGACTCTGCAACGATTTCGATAAGATTTTCGCGCAATTCATACACTTCCTCTTTCATTGACTCCGGAACCTCTGTTACTTCAAAATACATTCCATAATCCTGATCTCCATCAGTCCATATATATGCTTTTTCAGTAATCAAGTCAACCACTCCCACGAAATCTTCTTCAACGCCTATAGGAAGTTGCAGTGGCACGGGATTAGCTTTCAATCGAGTTCTAATTTGATCAACGACTCTCAGGAAATCTGCACCCACGCGATCCATCTTGTTAACGAATGCGATTCTCGGGACATTATATCGATTTGCTTGTCTCCATACTGTTTCGGATTGAGGTTCTACCCCACCGACCGCACAGAAAACAGCAATTGCACCATCGAGTACTCTAAGTGAACGCTCTACTTCCATGGTGAAATCGACATGTCCCGGAGTGTCTATAATGTTAATACGATATTCCTTTGAATTTTTTTTCCAATAGGTTGTTGTAGCAGCAGAGGTAATAGTAATACCCCTATCTTGTT
Source organism: Bacteroidota bacterium (assembly GCA_034658655.1). Taxonomy (GTDB): domain Bacteria; phylum Bacteroidota; class Bacteroidia; order Bacteroidales; family ML635J-15; genus JAQIBY01. The sequence continues at coordinate 41,612 of JAYEFQ010000023.1, read as the reverse complement.
CTTGCTGCATCCAATCCATAGTGGCAGTCCCATCATGCACCTCACCGATTTTATAGTTCACTCCTGTAAAATACAGGATACGCTCGGTAGTTGTAGTCTTACCGGCGTCGATGTGAGCCATAATTCCGATATTTCTGGTTAAATCAAAGGACATATTCAAATTTAAAATCTAAAGTGAGAGAATGCTTTATTTGATTCAGCCATACGGTGAGTATCTTCTTTCTTTTTAAACGCAGCACCTTCTTCTTTATATGCAGCGATAATTTCAGCAGAAAGTTTTTCAACCATATTTTTTCCACCACGTTTTCTTGCGGCCTGAATAATCCATTTATTACCAACAGAGATTTTTCTATCAGCACGCATTTCCATAGGAACCTGAAATGTAGCACCACCGATACGGCGACTTTTCACCTCAACAGCGGGCGTGATATTCTGGACAGCTTTTTTCCAGATTTCCAAGGGAGACAACTCATCGTCTTTTATTTTTTCTTTAACGACCTCTAATGCTTCATAAAAGATTTTAAATGATCTGGATTTATTTCCATGCATCATCATATCATTTACAAACCTAGTAACAAGTACATCGTTAAAAACTGCATCTCCTTCACGGACTCTAATTTTGTTTTTTAACTTTCTCATACCTCAAATTATTTTTTGGGTTTTTTAGCTCCGTACTTAGACCGTCTCTGTGTCCGACCCTCAACACCTGAGGTATCAAGTGCGCCACGGACGATGTGATAACGTACACCCGGTAAATCTTTCACACGCCCCCCTCTGATAAGCACAATACTGTGCTCTTGGAGATTGTGACCTTCACCTGGAATGTAAGCATTCACTTCTTTTCCATTGGTTAAACGGACTCTTGCAACTTTACGCATTGCAGAGTTTGGTTTCTTCGGAGTTGTAGTATAAACCCTTGTACATACCCCACGACGTTGTGGGCATGAATTTAACGCCGGAGAATTACTTTTCTCCACCTGACGTTTTCTTCCTTTACGAACTAACTGTTGTATTGTTGGCATATATTATCCTTATTAAACAAAAAACAACTTTTCTAAATTGGACTGCAAAGGTATTTCTTTTTTTGTTATTAACAAGCCCCTTTTAAAAAAAACTCTGTGTATGAGCATTTTTTGTTTAATTTTGAATGATTTTAATTTACGCAGGTCTCATATTTCACCAATTATAAAGGGTTATCACTAAATTCTTTTACTTTAAATAATATTTTTTTCAGATTTTACTACATTGAGTGTATGAGCTAACCTGCATTCTTCATTCGATATCACTAGAGTCCGCTAAAATAATGAATTATAAATTGATAATATTTCTCGGACAACAGTGATTCAAAATATAATAATAGAAAGTCCTATATATATAATATTGTGTAAGAATTTGCAAGTAATTAAATAGTTGTTATTTTTGTAAGCCATTTTAAAAAGGCAAATTTTGAATTACTCACAATAATAAATTTTTCAAATTATTATGAAAACCTATCAAACGAGTGAAATAAAAAACCTGGCACTGCTAGGAAATTCAGGCGCAGGAAAAACCACATTAGCAGAAGCCATGGTTTTTGAAAGTGGTGCATTAACAAGAAAAGGTGACATTTCATCAAAAAACACGGTGTCAGATTACAAGCCGATAGAAAAGGGGAATGAAAATTCTGTTTTTTCATCCGTTGTATTCGCCGAGCATAAAAATAAGAAAATTAACTTTATTGATAATCCTGGCATGACTGATTTTATCGGGAGTGTCATTAACAGTCTTCATCCTGCAGATGCGGTAGCGATGATCATTAACGCCCAAAATGGTGTTGAAGTTGGAACGGAAATCCACAAACGCCAAATGGAGCAGTTTAACAAACCAATGATTATCGGAATAAATCATCTGGATCATGAAAAAACAAATTACGAGCGTACCATTGAGATGGTTACAGAAACCTTTGGCGGCAATGCAGTAAGCGTACAGTTCCCAGTTAACCCAGGCATTGATTTTGACAGCATTATTGATGTGCTTGAAATGAAAATGTACACTTATAAAGATGGGAAAGCAAGTGTCTCTGACATTCCTGCAGAACATGCAGATAAAGCTGAAGAATTGCGTTTAGAGTTGGTTGAAAAAGCGGCTGAAGCTGATGATAATTTAATGGAAATTTTCTTTGAAACAGAAAGCCTTTCTGATGAACAACTGATGCAAGGAATGACTCAGGGAATTCTTTCAGGTTCATTAAATCCGATTTTCTGTTTTTCAGCAAAACCACAAATCGGGATTAATCGCTTTATGGACTTTATTGCTGACGTCATGCCAAGTCCTGATCAAGTTACTCCAATAAAAGACAAAGCTGGTAATGATGTGAAATACGATGCATCAGCACCATTCAGTGCATTTGTTTTCAAAACTTCTAATGAGGAACATATTGGTGAAATTAATTATTTCAAAGTAATTACAGGAGAAATTAATGAAGGTATGGATGTGACTAATGTGCGAAAAAGTTCAAAAGAACGTATCACACAATTATATGCATGCGCCGGAAAAGAAAGAACTAAAGTAACCAAACTTGTTGCGGGTGATATTGGTGCTACAGTAAAAATGAAAGTTACTAAAGCAAACGACACGCTCATTGCTCCTGGAAATGACATTGAATTTCCAGAAATTAAATATCCTGAACCAAAATTCAGAACTGCAATTCGTCCATTATCAGAAGGTGATGAGGAAAAACTTGGAGATGCGTTAAATAAAATGCACATGGAAGATCCAACGATAAAATTGGTTCACTCCAAGGAGTTAAAACAAATGATTGTAAGCGGTCAAGGAGAATATCATATGAACATTCTTAAATGGCATCTTGACAATATATTTAAAGTAGAGACAGAATATTTTGCTCCAAAAATTCCTTATCGTGAGACGATCACCAAAAAAGCACAATCAGATTATCGCCATAAAAAACAATCCGGTGGATCTGGTCAATTCGGCGAAGTTCATATGATTATTGAACCGATTGTTGAAGGCATGGTTGATCCTGAGATCGTAAAAATTGATGGAAAAGAATATAAACTCAATATCAAAAACCGTGATGAAATTGAACTGGAATGGGGCGGAAAGCTTGAATTTTTCAGCTGTATTGTCGGTGGTTCAATTGATGCTCGTTTTATGCCTGCCATTTTAAAAGGCATTATGGAAAAGATCGAAGAAGGTCCGTTAACTGGTTCATATGCTCGTGATATTCGTGTTTATATTTATGACGGCAAAATGCACCCAGTTGATTCCAATGAGATTTCTTTCAAACTTGCAGGTCGTAATGCGTTTAGCACTGCGTTTAAAAATGCTGGTCCAAAAATCATGGAGCCTATATATAATGTAGAAGTATTAGTTCCATCAGATCGTATGGGTGATGTGATGAGTGATTTACAGGGACGTCGTGCTATTGTTCAAGGTATGAGCAGTGAATCTGGCTTTGAAAAAATCACAGCAAAAGCTCCATTGGCTGAAATGGGCACTTATTCAACTGCATTACAGTCTATCACAGGTGGGCGTGCGATGTATAGCATTGAGTTTGCGGAATATTCACAAGTTCCTGGAGATATTCAAACTGAGTTGCTTAAAACGTATGCTGAAGCACAAGAGGAAGAATAAAAGACAAACACATCATACAATGAAAAAAAGCCGGTTTTGCCGGCTTCTTTCTTTTAAACTTGGATATTGATGCACTAGTCCCGAATTAACTGAATTGTACCTCTTTTTTCAATAATTTGTCCTGTAGAATCGACAGCCTGAATTGCATAAAAATACACACCTTCTGTGGCATCCTGATTTCCTGCAAATTTTCCGTCCCATGCTTCATTCGCATCTGTCCATTCATAAACAAGCTGTCCGGCTCTATTAAATATTTTCCCTGCAAACCTTGTTAAGCTTGGATCAACCAACACTTTAAAAAAATCAAACTGTCCATCGCCATTTGGAGTAAAGAAATTCGCACAACGAATTAAGCCTTTATCTGGCTGAATATCAGAAACAATCATCTCATCTTCACACATTCCTAATTTCACAAATAAACGAATTGTGTTAGATATTTGTGTTAATTCTATAGTTGGAGACTCCTGCTCTGAAACAAGTTTACCGTTCACATACCACTGATATTCAACATCAGCATCAAACACATCAATCCCTTTCGTATTATTTGTTACTCGCACCGACATTCCATCTAATGCCGTTTGGAATTCAAAGCTAGCATGTAAATTATTTTGCTCAAGTATGCTAAACGTTTCAGTAATTACACAGGCATTTTCATCTAAAAACTGAAGTTGATAATCTCCTGGAATCATTGAAATGGTTTTCTGCAATTCAATTTGTTCCTGATTCAAGAAAACTTTCAATGCATTTGCATCATAACTCTCTACCATTAAACTTGCCTCATGATTACAGTTCGCTTGATTAACTACCATATTATAATCAGGTTTCTCAGGAAGATCAAACATAAGTGTATCAAATAAATTGCAGGCAGCTTGATGATACTTAATGAAACAATAAATTTGATCTGCAGTTTCATAATCAAAATTCAAGCGATAAGATTGATTATCAAGGATTTCTACATTTCCATGAGACAAACTCACTTCGCCTTTTTCATTGGATTTAAGATCAAGTTGAATGACAGCATTATCAAGATAACAACGCGGGTTTTTTACGATTTGCACCTCAGGCATCTCGGCAGGAATAAATTCCACTACAAACTCGTGAGTAAATGTTCCAATTTCATCGGTTTCAAAATAAACCAGCTTATATTTACAATATTGTTCTGCCATTATGGAAAAATCTGTTCTATTTTTTCTCATTGATAAACCATCCGGCAAACGGAAATCTCCAGATTTACCTGCTGTATTAATTGAAAATTCTAACCCACAAACCATGGTATCTTTTAAATCTGGCATTTTAGGTGCTGCAAGAAAAGAGATCAGCATTGTATCCAATCTATTTTCAGTTTTTGATGCAATAATCAATAAATAATCTCCGAGTGTATCAGCTATAATCTTCGTATTTTGTTTGTTTGCATGAACATTCAATCCATCATCGGTAAATAAAAGACTATACTGCTCAAGCTCAACGGGAATTTCAATTTGATTTTGATAAGTACAGAAAGTGCTTTTACAGCCTGTGCGACTATCCTCTGTATTATCAGCAATAATATGATTTTCTTTAGGAGACAAAGCATTGGCTTTATCTGAAGTATTCATATTAATGACCTGTGGATTATCAATTGGCTGATATGCTTCAGTATTTAATGGTGTTGGGCTATAAACAAGATTTGGATTATTCGTAATTTGCAATGCGAGAAAAACCAACAAACTAATTGCAGCAACAACTGCAAGCCCACCCACAAACGGATTGATTGTCTGCACGAAGGATTGTTTCGGATACTGCTGCTGTAAATTTGCTTTCAGCTTCGGCGAAGGAGAAACTTTCATCCCCTGCATTTTATCCTGAATATGTTTATCAAACTGCTTCATTTGTTTTCCATTAATTTTCTTTGAAGTGCTTTTCTGGCTTTCGCTAACTGTGTTCGAGATGTACTTTCCGTGATATTCAACATTTTGGCAATTTCCACATGTTTGTATCCTTCAATAACAAAAAGGTTAAATATGGTACGATATCCATCGGGCAATGTTTGTATATGCTGCAATATTTCCTGTTCAGACATTCCTGACACGATGTTATCAGCTTCTGCGGCTGAATATTCGTGATAACCATCATCTAAACTAGAAAAACTTTGCCTGTTTTGCTTTCGCAGATAATTGATTGCCGTATTCACAGTAATCCGTTTTAGCCAGCCTTCAAAAGAACCTTCAAATCGATAGCCTTCTATTTTATTAAAAATGATTAAAAAGGCTTCTTGCAAAATGTCTTCTGCTGAGGAATCGTCTCTTGCGTAGCGTAAACATATCCCAAACAAAACCGGTGAGTACGCATCATACAAGCGGTCAAAGGCTTTATGGGAATGGTTTTTACACTGTTTAACAAGTTTCTTTTCCTCCTTCATTTTTACATTCTGGTTATTAGACAGTACAAGTTTTTATTTCGTTGTCTGCATATTTGGATTTTTTATAAAATTACGAAAAATATTTTGGCTTTAATTCGCAGCAAAATATAATCTGGGAAAATATTGTGTCAAAAATCAAATGCCTATTCCATATGGAATTTATGTTGCATTCGTTTTTCCGAAGTACAATTGATTTAACATTTGATGCAGTTTTGGCGCAAATTTGTAATAAAAGCGTCTGTCCTCAAAACCCAGCACCCACTTTAATCCATGAACCGGATCTATCACAAATATTTCATCTGCAGTTTTCAAATCATCTGCATGAACAATGCAATCGTCAAATACTTTAATATTAAGCCGAACGCAAGCCTCAATTACTTTTTCACGCATGACATCCTCAATTGCGCCTTCTTTTATTGCAGGTGTATAAACCGTATCATGATCTAAAAGCATGAAGTTTGCCCCAACAAAACGGGCAACATGATTCATTTCATTTAACAAAACCATTTGGTTTAATCCATTTTGATGCATGCTATTGATTGCAGAGGTTTCCGTTGCCGAGACACCTACATCAAACACTTCAGCAGACCCAGAGAACAATCGATTTTTGCGAAAAATATCAACTTTTAATCCTTCAGAATTCAAATGAAATTTTTGTCGATTAAGCGATTCTGCAGTCATTAAATATTTAGCTTCCTGCCTGGGAGCCTCAACGAAAAGCAACATTTTCAACAAACCTCCCTGATAAATTCTGTTCATTTGAAACAAATGCTGAATATCTTGAGCAAAGGTATTGGCAGTCATCCAAGCGGGAAGTTTTATGCCTTTATAATTTGCATATTTTTCAATTTTTCGAAATTCGTCTTGATAAAAAGGCAAAGCCGAGGATACGATAAGCCACGTAAAATTTAGCCTATTAACACCTTGCAATACTGCGTCGGTGGCACAAAACAAGGCATCATTTTTAATTAAATCACCATTATATATGATGTGTCGGCTCATAATTTACAGAAATTCGGCAATAGTTTTTAAAAAATTTTCATTAGGATTCACTTTTATGCCACGCACTCCTACCCGTTCTGCAGCCAGCATATCACGATCAGAATCTCCAATCATTACAGATTGATTTGTATCAATATTAAATCGGGCAATTGCTTTTTCAAGTAACAAGCTATTAGGTTTTCTGCAAAGGCATTTTTCTATCTCATTATGATGCGGACAAATATAAATGGCATCGAAATTAATTTTAAGTCTGGATAGTTGTTCCGTTATCAAGCCATGCAAACAATCCACTTTATCTTTAGTGTATAGTCCTTTTGCAATTCCTCCCTGATTGGTTATCATGATCAACAACCAACCGGCAGCTTTTAATTTCTTCAACCCTTGAAGTATCCCGGGATTCAGTACAAAATCGTCAATATTTGTCACATAGCGACCAATTTCTCTATTAATTACACCATCCCTATCAATAAATATTGCTTTTTGTTTCATCTCATTAAAAATTAAATGAAGTAATATTGTGAATAAAGACTGATATTAAGGATGGATCAATCATCATGGGATATACAAATCCGAAAATTGCGCCCCAAAAATGCGCATCGTGTCCAATATTATCTTGTCCTCGTTTTCCTCTAACATAGGAATATATCAGGTAAGCAACACCGAATAGTATTCCCGGAATCGGAATAATTCCAAAGAAATAAATCATATTCCATGGCATGAAGAATATGCTGGTAAAAACAACCGCAGACACTGCCCCTGATGCGCCAACAGCATTATAATGCGGATTGTCTTTGTGCTTAGCAAGGCTGAATAAACTGCTAAACACAATAGAGGCAAAGTACAAAATCAAAAAATGCAGTAAGGGATTATTAAAGGAAGGGTGAATCTCGAAAATATACAACACGCCACGTCCGAAAGAAAACAAAACCAACATATTAATAATCAAGTGCATCCAATTCACATGCAAAAATGCATGCGTAATTAAGCGATACCATTCGTTTCGACGGATTACTTGATACGCATTAAACTGCAATTTATAAAAGCCGGATTTATCTCTCCAGGTTTGCCATGTAATCAATCCTGTAACGCCAATAATCAAGTATAATATCCATTCATTTCCGCTCATACATTCATTATTTTATAAATCATTTCTCGCATTAATTCCCCTTCTTCTGTTTCACCAGAGCCAACGCCTTTTATTTTCATATCGTATTCTCGCATAATGGAGACAATTTGTACTAAACGTTTGAGATTGTAATTTCGTGCCGCTCTTGTGTATTCATCAACAAAAAAAGGTGAAACCCCAATGGATGAAGCAACATTATTTTTTGATCGATCTTTTAAACTATGATAAATCATCAACTTCTTAAAATAAGAAAAAAGAATACCCATTGTTAACACTGCCGGATAATTCCGTGGATTTTTCCCGAAATGCATAATAATGCGATAGGCTTTAGGTTTATCTTTTACACCCAGCGCCCGCTGCAATTCAAAGACATTATACTCCCTGCTAATTCCGATATTATCAATTACCATTTGTTCTGTAATTGTATTTTGACCAGCAGGCAACGATATTTGCAACTTACGCAATTCATTCACAATTTTCGATAATTGTGCCCCCACATTTTCAGAAATTAACATAGATGCTTTAGGTTCAATTTGCAAGCCCTGATTCATTAACCAAGTTTCTATCCAGTCATGGATTTTGTTTTCATATACAGGCTTAGCTTCAAATAAAACTGCATTTTTTGCAAGAGTTTTAAAAACCTTCAGGCGCTTATCAATTTTTTTGTATTTGAAATTGAAAACAAGAATCGTACTGTTTAACGGCTGCTCGGCATAAGATTCAAGTAGTTTGATGTCTTTTAATTCCTGCGCTTCTTTAACAATCAGAACTTGATGATTTGCCATCATCGGAAAACGCAAAGCCATTTCTGTGATTTGATACATATTAGTATCTTTCCCGTAAAGCACGCTTTGATTAAATGAACGCTCGCTTTCACTCAACACCGAACTTGCAATTTTATCGGTGATTTCATCAATAAAAAAAGATTCATCCCCATAGAGAAAATAAATGGGTTTGTATATCCGCTTTTCTATATCCTTTAATATTTGTGCAAATGTCATAAGGACAAATGTACATGATTTTTTTGAAATTTCCGCAGGAGATCAGGAACTAGGGGTTATGGAAATGTTCTAAACTGCTTGCTAGCTGCTGAAAGAACAAACTCAATGAAAACCTTAATTTTCTTAATGATAAAAGAAAGCGCCAAAAAACAAATTACAAATAACAAATAAGCTCCAATTTTACAAATCTCAAAATTCCAAACGGTTGCACTGTGCTAAACTGATGACTACTTGCTGAAATTGAAAATTCCTTAACTCAAAGCCTCGGCTTTCCTGCGCGTATTCCTTCACTTAGCGAGACCTTGAGAAGACATTTTCGCAACAACGCTTCCGAAAGCTTTCGAGACGCCACTACGCATCTACGCTTTCCTGCGCGTATTCCATCGTTTAGCAAGTGATTGAGGAGAAATTTCTCCCCTTAAGCGTCATCGGCTTTTCCTATTTTTTTTGATTTATGTACACAAAACATCTTGAAAACAAAACTGCAATATTATCTTTGCGCGAAGAAAAATTGTTCATGACATCTTTGGCTTCAAATATCCCCAGATTATACCTGATAAAAATTGCGAAATGGTTTATGATGACCATGCCAATTATTGTCTTGTTTTATCAGGAAAACGGTCTGGGAATGACCGAAGTTTTGACCCTACAAGCAGTTTATTCCATTGCAATTGTTGCCCTTGAAATTCCCTCGGGATACGCAGCCGATGTTTGGGGCAGAAAAACCACCCTAATTATTGGAAGTATTTTAGGAGTTATCGGCTTTTCGATATACAGTTTTTCTTTCGGATTTTGGGGATTCTTGGCTGCAGAGCTGACTTTAGGAATCGGACAAAGTTTTATTTCTGGCTCTGACTCAGCAATGCTTTACGACAGTTTAAAATCAAACAATCGACAGGCAGACTATTTAAAATATGAAGGCCGTGTAATTTCAATCGGAAATTTTGCAGAAACCCTTGCTGCCATTGCCGGAGGATTACTTGCAGAAGTAAGTTTACGGCTACCGTTTCAAGCACAAATATTTGTTGCATTAATTGCTGTTCCGGCAGCAATCACACTCATTGAGCCTCCTCATATAAAAAATTTAGGACAAGGTAGCTTAAAGCGAATATTACATGTCGTAAAAAACTCACTGATTGACAACAAAGTATTGAGATACAACATTTTATTCTCTGCAATTACAGGATGTGCAACCTTGAGCATGGCTTGGTTTATTCAACCGTATATGGCTCATATTTTAGAATTCTCAAAATCAGAAATAGGGATTGCTTGGGCGGTGTTAAATTTGAGCGTAGGACTTATGAGCCTGATTGCTTATAAAATTGAAGCACGTATCGGCGACAGAAATAGCATTATCGGTTTTATGCTGATTATCTTGATCGGATATGGAGCCATGGGACTAATCAGCAATTTGTGGGTAATTCCTTTTGTTATGCTGTTTTATATGATGCGAGGAGTTGCAACACCGGTACTTAAAGACTACATTAACCGATTGACTGATTCTGAACATCGTGCGACAGTATTATCTGTCAGAAATTTCATAATTCGAATTTTATTTTCAATTATCGGTCCATTTTTAGGATGGTACAGCGATTTATACAGTTTGCAAAATGCACTTTTACTGGCAGCCATTCTATTCTTTAGTTTCGGAATGCTAAGCGCTATTGTTTATATTAGCAGCTATCGAAAATAACTTTTTATGTTGTGATTTTCGGCTTAATCAACGAATAGGCACTACTTATTTCCCGTTTCGATAGTCTCCGCCTCATAATTATATTCTGAGCCACGTACAGAATGAGGAATAGTGAATATTCCCAACAAAACAATTCCAGATAGAATGATAATCCAGCGTCTTGTTTGTTTTAGATTAAGCAACATGGCAGCGAGCCAAAACACACCGGCAATTAAGGTTTTATTATCCGTTAAATCATAGCCAACAGGAAAACCTGTCCAAGCTTGTCCAAATGCAAAATATTGCACAATAGGACCAAAAATAAATCCACCAATTGCGAGCGCTGAAAATGTCCAAATCGCTATTCGTTTTATGTTTCCGACATTAAAAATTGCCATCAATAAAGCAACCGCACTAAGTAACATTGCAAAAAACATTGCAAGCACATGCGGAATTAACGCCCATACAGGCACATCACCTTTAAAACGCACAATTGCTGGTATCTCTTCAGTGGAAAACAACACATCACTTTCATCATAAATCAATACATAATATTGCAATTTTCCTGCCGCTGGTTGAATTGGCAAAGAAGCAATCCATTGATCATCTTTTTCAACCATAATTATGGTATCAAATTCAAAATTACCGGGATATTTCTTGAATAGCACCTTGGCATGACTAATTCTATCAGATGTGGGGAGCTCAACCATACATCCATCACCATGCGAAGCAGAGCGAGTTAATTCAAAGGCATAAGTTTCACTATGAATTTCTGTTTTAAAGTTAAGCGGATAAGTCGGTCCGGTTTTTCGCTGATAATAAGATGCTGCAAGCGTAATTACAACAGCAAAAATCCAAATAAGCACCTTTTTCATGTTCTGATTTTTTTAAAATTTCACTTCCAATATCATGGGTTTATCATCTCTGACAATTTGCAATTCAACTTTTTGTCCCTTTTTAAATTTTGACAAAGATTCCATGTAATCGTAAATATTTTCAATTTCAAATTCGTCAATTTTATGAATCACATCTCCTTTTATAATTCCGGCAATTTCAGCCGGACCACCAGGTCGCACACCATCAATAGCCAATCCGTTTTCAACCCTGCCGGTAACATCGGGCATAATTCCTAATGTTACTTTCATTTCTCCCCCGTGACGAGCTTTTTCTTCCTGTTTTTGCTTTTGAAATGTAAGCTTTAAATCACGATGAGACAAACTGTCAATTAGCGCAATTGACAAAGCTCCGACCTGTTGAATTCCTTCAAAATTAATGTGTTCAATATTATCTTCGGGAGTATGATAATCCGCATGTAACCCAGAATTGAAAAATAACACCGGAATATCTTCAGAAACAAAAGATGCCTGATCGGAGCCAGCAAATCCGCCACCTGACATGGCAATTTCCAATGGTTTATTTTGAAAATGATTTAAGATTCCCTCAAACTCTGCAGCAGTAGAGGTTCCACTAATGCTGATGCGATTTTTCTGCACTCGTCCAACCATATCGAAATTTAGCATCGCACGGATTTTTTCCATAGCAATCGGACTGTTTTCAACAAAATATTTTGACCCAATCAATCCCTGCTCCTCTGCCGCAAATAAAATAAACGCAAGATTTACATCCAGATTTTTGGTGGCATAATAATCGGCTAACATTAAAACCAAGGAGGTTCCCGAAGCATTATCATCCGCACCATAATGTATTTCATGTCGTTCCGGACTTCTTGAACCGGAACCGTATCCGCCCCAACCCAAATGATCATAATGTGCCCCAATTACTATCCACTCATCAGAATTATCAACAGTACGATACGCAATGGCATTTCCTGTCGTACTTTTGTGAACATCAATCTTAGTACGGGCTGAAATTTCAAGGTTTTCAAACCTAATTTGCTTTTCGTTATTTAATTCTGCTCGAAATTTTTCCATGCTTGGATATTGATCCGATATCAATTCCTCAAAACAAGTATTTTGAACAAGCTGTATAGCAGGAATATCAAGACGAATCATACTTCGGGTAAAGTAAAACGGATAAAATTCCGAATCAAGACCCCAGTCATCATTTGCAACAAAAATTATCCCACCGGCACCCAGTCGTTGAGCACGATTTGCTGTTTTTACCAATTCACGATAAGCGGGAATTTCTCCTTTATCAAACTCAGGAAATACGAGTAGCCATTGTCCGTTAAGGGATTCCGTTGCTTCTTCGGATAGTTTTGAAAGTGCAATCATCCCTGATTTCAAACTTACATCAGCAGAAAAATTAAATAAGGAATATTTGGCTTCAGAAATTGTTTTACCCTTAATTTCCAGTCGATTCTCATCCGCTTGACGGATAGATGTGGTAATTTCAAATTCCTGAATATAATCTTCATCGAATAAAGATAATCCTGATTTTTGAAACTGCTTGGTGAGATATACATGTGCGAGACTGTCACCTTTTGTCCCAGGAAACCTACCTTCTAGCGTTTCAGATGCTAAATATTTCAATGCATCCTCAGCAAGTTTAATGTTTTGTGAAAAGAGTGGCAAAGCAAAAAATAGCAATATTATTACGGAAATAGTAAATCGTTTCATACGCATTTTTTAAGTATAAATTTCAACAGCCAAATTAATAAAAAGTTCTTTGTTATGCCAAGTTATACCATTTATTAATCAAAACACTCGATATAAATCATTTCTATTTCCATTTTTTGTCGTTAAAAATATTTACTCACATTATTTCTACAGATGCTTAGAACGACGAATCCTCTTATCTTATACTATTTCCAAACACTGTTGTCCGGTAAAAATATAATGATGCACTAACACTTGAAGGACAATACATTTTAAAAAATCTTACCATTATTAGTGGAGCGCTTGCAATTGGATCAAACTTGTATCAAAAATTAAAAAAAGCAAGAATTATCAGTTAATTAACAGTCTGTTTTCATGTAAATTAAACTAGTTTTAACACTTTGTGAATTTTTTAACAAACATTTAGATTAGTTTGAATGAACCTTAACAATTTACACCTGTTAATGACCGTATATTTGTAAAAGAATTAATTATTAAAGAAACTAAAAATTAGATGTCATGAAAAAACTAATCGTACTTGTTGCAATCATTTCAGCATTTAACATTTCAAATGGAGAAGCTAGTGAACTTAAAAAATCAAATACGAACGAAACTAGCCAAATAGAATTAAACGTACACCCCTACGGTAAAACAAATTTTGTCCCAATGACACCTATTTATGTGTATGCGGAATACACAGTTTATCGTGTTAAAGCAGAGTATTTGCAAAATATCCCAAGTTGTCAACCGATTGGTAATGATTACCATTATTTTATTTACAAAAATGGTGCTTTTCTTTTAACCGTAAATGAGTGCAACAAGGATAAAATATTTTCTTACTTAACAAATAATTATGACCTTAGTTTAGCACAAATACAAGTAATCTCAACTAAAAACAGCTGACAGAATTAACTGACAGCTGTTTTTTTATTAAAAAAAATCAAATATTATCTTTCAAGGAAACTACCTAAGATTGAATTTGACCCTTTGCCTTTATTTCCACCAGCAGGGCTCAGCTCCTTAATCAGTTTTTTAATTGGCATAGATTGCAACCACACTTTACCGGTTCCTTTCAGTGTAGCAAGAAACATTCCTTCACCACCGAAAATCATAGATTTCAATCCTCCGGCTCGTTCAACAGAAAAATCTATGCTTTCTTCAAAAGCGACAACGCAACCTGTATCAACACGTAATGTTTCTCCGTGAAGTTCTCTTTCAATTAAGGTTCCACCTGCATGAATAAATGCCATTCCGTCACCAACAAGCTTTTGTAAAATAAATCCTTCACCACCGACAAGTCCTGAACCCAAACGTTTACTGAGGGTAACAGACATTCTTGTCCCTTTAGCAGCACACAAAAATGCATCCCGTTGCGTGATAAGATTTGAATCTAAATTTCCCAGCGAAACAGGAACGATGGTTCCCGGATATGGAGCAGCAAACGCAACATGCGACTTTTCAGTGCCTTTGTGCGTAAAATGCGTTAAAAATAAGGATTCACCGGTTAACATCCGTCCACCAGCTTTCATTAGTTTATTAAACATGCCTTGTTTGGGATCAGAACCATCACCCATTTTGGTTTCAAAAACAATTCCTTCTTCCATGTACAACATTGCACCGGCTTCAGCAATAACTGTTTCATCAGGATCTAATTCAATTTCAACTAATTGAATATCATGACCCATTACTTTGTAATCAATTTCATGCGATTTCATAACACTATGTTTTTTGGTTTCTTTGCTTACAAAGTTAAAAAACATATGTAGTCTCTGTAAGAAAACGCCAAATATTTCGTTATTCTCATTTCTGAAACAGTCGATTACAAAAGTAAATTGACTAATACAGATAAGTGAATCCGACACATGGCGGATTCTACATCGGTATAATACTGGAATTTTTGATTTTAAAATGGTATTACAAAAATAGGTCACCCCTAACGGGATTTTACGGGATTAAAAATAGAAAGTTCCTACGGAACTAGTTTTTTATAACAATTAGAAAATAAACCCCTCAATACTCTGACTATTACCACAATATAGCTTTTAGGATGTTTTTACATTCCAATATTAAAAATGAATACCAAATCTACTCAATAAAATTATATAAATAATTTTATGTAACTACTCAGTGCTAAAATTAAAAACATTAACTATTCAGACGCATTTGAAACGATAGCACGATAATACGAAAAAGAAAATATGGGACACTGGATATCAAACAAGAGGTTGCAACCTCTTGTTGATTCCAATATTCGTTCTCAGATTTGCGGTAACGAGTTACTTTTGCTGATACTAATTAGTTATAATTTTGTTAATTATTTATTAATTATTTTGTAGTTAGTAAATATTAACTATCTTTGTAAAAGAATATTTTGTATCATTATCAAGATAGAAAAAAGAGAGTTTTTAAGAGGTTAATATTAAAAATAAGAAGCATGCTAACTGAACGGCAAGAAGAAATCATAGAAACAGCCATTGAACTCATTGATTCAAAGGGGATACAAGGCTTAACGATTAAAAACCTTTCAAAGAAAATTGGCATTTCTGAACCTGCCATTTACAGGCATTTTGACAGCAAAATTCATATTTTGACTACTGTATTGGAGATGCTCAAAAAAGGCAGTGAAAACGTTTATAATGTAAAAATCGCTAAGAACGAAAATGCAGTAGAAAAAATCACGAATCTATTCGAGAGTCATTTTAAAATGTTTACAGAAAAACCAGTATTTGCATCTGTGATTTTTTCTGAAGAACTATTTCAAAATGAGACAGTTTTAAAAGCAAAAGTTGCCGAAGTCATAAATCATAATAACGAAATTCTCATATCCATTATACAAACAGGACAGAAAAAAAACGAAATAAGAAAAGATATAAAAGCTGATGATTTAGCCATTTTAATTATGGGGACATTACGGCTATATGTAAAGAAATGGCAACTTTCAGGATTATCCTTTAATCTTAAACAGGAAGGGGCCAGAATCATTGAAATGATCAAAACATTAATCGAAAAAAAATAGGATATATGATAATTACAGATATATCAAAACAGGAAATTGTAGAGACTGCACACAAAGTGGATGTCAGGAAATTGTATGATAAAGAGAGTGCTCAGGTAATGCACATCACACTTAAAGCAGGAGAAGCATTGAAACCTCACATAACCCCTGTGGATGTTTTCTTTTATGTACTTGAGGGCACTGTTGATATCAGGGTAGGTAATGAAACGGTACCTGTTGACAAAGATAAACTGGTGGAAAGTCCGAAAGACATTGTTCACAATTTATCCAATAACAGCAATCCAGATGCACAGATAATGGTTGTCAAAGCACCAAAGCCAACAAGTAAAACCAGATTATTGTAACCATGTCAAAAAACAACAATATCGCCAACAAAAGACTGGAAGACCTGCTTGCTTTTTCCTTGGGCATTATGCATGGTGAAGATGGTAATAAACTTATCGAAAAACACAAAGATGCCATCGATAACATCACACCTCAGGATATGCTTAACCTTGAAAACAAGCAAATGCAGATGGGTATCTCCCCTGCTGACATAAAAAAAGACGTTGAGAAAGTCATCAATGTATTTTTTAAAAGCCTAGAAAAATACCAATGGGATAAACCAAAAGAAGGTAGCTTTTTATATTATCTGATGCTTGAAAATGATGCATATACATTTAAGCTGAATCAAATAAAAAAAATACTAAAATCGTATAAAGGCCGTGAAAAAGAAGAATTCAAGCAGCTAAAACAGGATCTGCTACCAAAATTCCAAGAATTGAAACCTTTTGATAACCATTATATCAAAAAAGAAAATATCCTGTTTCCATATCTGGAAGAATTGTGGGATTTCTACCGACCATTATCTGTGATGTGGTCATTGCATGATGATATCAGAAAATCATTAAAGCAATTGATTGCTATGCTAGAGGATGAAAACTCAGATTGGGATAAATTTAATAAACGATTGGGTAAATTTTTCTCTTTGTCATTCAGAATGATCCAAAAGGAAAACATGATTGTCTTTCCAGTTGCCACTGAAACTGTAAGTGATAATGTCTGGAGGAAAATGCATGAACAGAGTTTTGAGTATCCTTTCCCTTTCATTGAGGCGCCCAAAAAACCAAAAAAGGATAAATCAAGTAGTAAGGTACAGATAAAGCCGATAGAAAAAGCCGGACAAATCATAAGCGAAACCGGTGCGATGAGTGTCGATCATACATTGATGGCATTTAATCACCTGCCGGTTGATATTACCGTGGTTGATGAAAATGACAAGGTTCTGTTTTTTAACCGGCCTGATGAAAGATTTTTCCCAAGATCACCTGCCATAATCGGGCGTTCTGTCCAAAACTGCCACCCACCGGAAAGCGTTCATGTAGTTGAAAAAATCATTGAGGCTTTCAAAAAGGGAGAGAAAGATAAAGCCGAATTCTGGATTCAGATGCAAGGAAAATTTATCCTGATCAAGTATTTCGCTTTACGCAACGATGATGGGGAATACAAAGGTGTGCTTGAAGTAGGGCAGGAAATTACAGACATCAAAAAACTGGAAGGTGAAAGACGCCTGCTGGACTGGGAATAAGATATAATATTTTGAAGAAATTAAGATATAAATATTTTGCAATAAAAGTTAGTTTAAGTTAACTACAATTTAAAGAAATATAATTTATGAAACACGCAGGTTTTTTATTGAAAGTTTTGGTGATCTCCTTGTTTGCGATTTTAGCATCAGGGCAAACAAGCAAAGCATGTGAAATTGACATTGAAATCCTCAAAGGAGAAAAAGAAGTGTACGAAGCTGGTGATATCATCATCGTTAAAGTCAAGGTAACACTTACACACCGTTCCTGTCCCGTGGCAATAAAGCAAACCAAATTCACCATGGAGGGCATGGAGGTTGAAGGAGCCACCAATTGGGAACAGAAATCCCAGATGGTATGGGAACGTAAGCTGAAAATCAAAATTACCAGCAATGAATCCGGTGAGGTGGGTATAAATGCCATACGCACCTGTGACAAGGATGGTGGTTACGGTAGCCTCCGCTTAGAAGCAAAAGCAGACTAACCCTGAAAGCTCTATTAAACAACATGATTTTATTGATGTTTTTATTTTTGATGATGAAAAATTGAGAAAATAATTATACCGATTGTGATTAATAAAATGGTATTATAAGTGTTTAGGTTTAATAAATTTAAAATATTGAATATCGAATGAAAAATGATAAAGTTAAATATGATTTACAAGATCGATTAATAGATTTCGGAATAAATATTATTCTTCTTGTTGAATCTCTTCCTAATACCAAATCTGCAAATCACATTGGCGGGCAAGTTCTTCGGTCAGGCACATCTCCTGCATTCAATTATGGAGAAGCACAAAGCGCTGAATCAAGACGTGACTTCATTCATAAAATGAAGATCTGTTTGAAAGAATTACGGGAAACGCAGGTTGGTCTTAAAATGATTCATCGTTTAAAAATTGCGAAAACCCAACAAGAAGTAGAATATTTGCTTAGGGAATGTGGCGAATTAATTTCATTTTTTGTAAAATCAATTAAGACAACACAACAAAACATTACGGTTACAAAGCAAAAATAACTTTGACATTTTTTATTTAGCATTTGATATTTATCATTTAATTATATTGACTCTATTAAAATAAAATACATGGAAAGCTCAGAATTGCAAACAAAATGTAATGAACTCATTTTCACATATTTAAGAAAAACAAGTATTTCTAACACCATTTTATTTAAATAGAGCCACCCTGAAAATCTAAAGTGTATGAAGATATTGAAATTTTTTACAAGCAGCTTGATGATAATATTCCTGATGTCTTCGGTATCCGGGACAACACTTATATCCAGCGGAATGCTTGCCTATACCGTTGCCGTTGCACAGGAAGAATCATTCAACGACAGCTCTGAGGATGAGTTTTCAGAGTCAGAGGATGAGTTTTCTGATAGTGAGTTCTCTGACGATGAATTTTCTGACGATTTCTCTAACGATGAATTCTCAGAAGGTGAATTCTCAGAAGGTGAATTTGTATCAGCGGATGAAGCCAAAACTCTGGGAGATGAAGAGCAAACCAGTTACACACGACTGTATTATTCCATCGCCATCCTCGCATTAACCATACTGGCAGCGGTGTTTATGAAATTTAAAAAAACACGAAAACTCCGATTACTGGTACTTCTGATTGCCTTGGTAATCTTCGGTTTCTACCGAGGCGGTCCTGGTGTGATCTCCAGTTTTCAGAATACCTATCTGACAGCTATTGGTGTGGAAGTTAATTGGCAGGCACTGGTATTATTCCTTGGACTCATTCCCATCACCTATTTTGCCGGCAGGGTTTTCTGCGGATGGGTCTGTTATTTGGGGGCGATTCAGGAATTTTTATACAGTAAAAAATTCCACATTTTTCAATCAGAAAAAGCACAAAAAGTCATGCGCATCATTCGCGGTGTGGCTTTGACAGCCCTACTAATACAGCTGACATTTACCCACATCATCTTGTGGAACAAAGTGGGGCCGTTTAAAGTGGCTGTCAACCTATTTTCACCCAATATGGCGGGATATATTCTGCTGGGCATTGTGCTAATAAGCTCAGTATTCATGTACCGTCCCTTTTGCAAAACATTATGCCCAGTGGGATTGTTGCTGGGCCTTATTGCAAAAATCCCCGGAGCATCTGTGCTTGGAGTTGATAACAGTTGCGCCGGTTGCAAAACATGCAATAATTCCTGCGATATCAATGCCATCACACGAAAAAACAAAACAAGCAAAATGGATAATCAAGAATGCATTCGTTGCGGCGATTGCATAAGCGATTGTAAAAAAGGAAGTATCTCATTTTATCACAAAAACAAAAAACATTATGACAAAATTACTCTCAAATCTGATGCGTGTTCTCATTCTTAGTGTCATTTTACTAACAGCTTACCAGTCAAATGCGCAGATGCATTGCAGAAGTATTCTTGGTGGACACTTAAGTCCTTTCCACAAAGATGTACCACTTCTTTGGGCTGTAGAAGGCACCATGGCACCCGGTGTTATGACACTTGCAGGCAGCGAAGAGCCCGCAAAACTCAATGGAGGAATGCTCATAGGAGCTTTGAATTACAGTTTCCTAGATTACCATAGCCTGTATGTTGAAGGTGGTTTTAAAAACTGGGAGAATTCAGAACTGTCTCAAAACCTTAAAAAAAGCAGGCACATAGGTGTACGACAAATTTTTTATCAATACGACAAACCTGATTTTACCCTTACGCTTGGCCTGCAGGAAATGAAACTTGCCAATTACTACCTGATTGATGAGCGGGTAATCGGCGCACGTGTGGAACAAAATTTCAATGCATGGACAGTAAATGCCATGACAGGTACAGTGAACAGTAATTTTGCCCGCATGGGGAAATTCTGCTCCAACCGCCATCTGTATAATCTGATTGATGAGGGATATACCGAAAATATCGGGGACAAACTGGGAGAAACCAATATGGCCGGAATTGTCCTCAACTGGAATCCATCTTATGAAAAGCCAACAGAATCAACAGGTGAATTTGACGAATTTTCATCCTTTGATGATGGTGGTGATGATGTTGTTGCGGGACTGTCAAATATCGGAATATTATACTATAATGAATTTGGGAAAATCATCCCAGATGTGAAACACTATTTTGGAAGCATACAGGATTGGGATCTGCCATGGAATTTTAAAGCACAAACCGGCCTTGTCGGACAAGCAATGCCATCCAACAATGCATTGGTATATCATGCAAGATTGGGACGTAACATTAACTGGAAAAAGGGATCCATGACGGCAATTGAAGCCGGATATATCGGACTATTTGAAATAGATGATGATGCTGTATTTCAACCTTTGTTCAGCAATTTATTTTTGGGTGAGATTATGCGTCTTGATGCTGCCGATTTCCCGTTATGGACAGGCGAAATCAAGCATCGTTTTCCCGGAAAAATCGCCTTGCATACCGCTGTAAAAGCTGTTGGACAAACATCAGGCAATAATACCAATGAAATTGACATAGAAGTAGGTGCAAAATTATTTAACCATTCAAAAATTACCGCTATCATGAGTCGCGTTCAGACAGATGCCCTTCCAGATGATGTATTTATGGCAAGATTAGAGGTGAAGGTGGCGTTTTGATGAATTGATTAATAATTATACTCGAAGCTGATTTATTGATTTTTTAACAAATATTATCTCCATAATGAACAATATTAAATTATAAATGTTAGTTAATATAAACAAACCTTAATTATTATGAAAAAAACAACAACCAGATTAAAAATTGCCTCCCTACTGATAATAGTCGCTGTATTTGGGATTAGCATCTATTTCCTAATAGCTATTCGCGGAAATGCGAAAATGGAAACCGATCTTGATGAGTATATGCCGCAGGATCATCCTGCTTTTGTTTACAGTGATTCGGCAGAAGCCATCTTTAACATTAAAGACGGGATCCTGATTGCTGTTGAAAATAAAGATGGCATTTACAATTCTCGAACATTGGAAAAGATTAAATTACTGACAAAAGATTTGCAAAAGTTTGAGGAAATCGAAAAATCAGATGTTACTTCCCTTTATACAGCGGATAACATTGTTGGTACGGAAATGGGACTGGAAGTAAATCCATTTTACACAGAGGTACCGGAATCTCAATCGGAGATAAACAAGTTAAGGCAACAAGTACGGGATAATGAAATGATCAATGAACGGATAGTTTCACCGGACGAAACTGTTACCATGGTAATAGCGGATATCGGGGATGATGCCTTTTCTCAGAAATTTTACAAAAAGCTTATGGATCTTGCCGACAGCTATGAAGATGAAGATCATACGCTTTATATTGCCGGAACACCTATTGTGGAAGGAACTCTGGCTTACCTGGCGCCAAAGGATATGAAAAAAATGGTACCAATTGTTATCCTGGTCATTATTTTGGTGCTTTATATTACCCTTCGCAATGTAAAAACCACAGTTTTAACTCTGTTAGTGGTATTGTTAAGTGTTATTTGGGCATTTGGTCTGATGTCTGCCTTATCCATACCCATATATGCAGTAACCACTATGCTGCCGGTAATGCTGATAGCAATCGGTGTGGCTGACGGAATCCACATTTTCAATCACATGAAACTGTATCAAAAGGAACATCCAGATGCTTCAAAGAAGGAGAGTACGATCGATATGATCAAAAATATGTGGAAACCTGTAACAATGACTTCCATAACCACTGCCGTGGGATTTATTTCCCTGTTGACATCAGAGGTTTACCCGATCAAATATTTCGGACTATTTACTGCTTTTGGTGTGATGTCGGCTATGTTGCTTTCTTTGATATTCATACCGGCCGGTATTATGATTTTTGGGAAACCAAAATTTCCCGTTAAACGGAAACAACAACAGCCAAAGAAGGACAAACACTCTCTGGCTGATTTATGGACTCATAAAATGCTGAATAACAAAAAGTGGGTTTTTATTATCGTTGCTGTAGTAATTGTTTTAAGTATATATGGCACGCAAAAAGTCTGGATCAATTCAAGTTTTTTGGACAAATTCCAAGATGACAGTGATATTGTTCAAACAGATAATTTTATCAATGAAAAATTCAGCGGAACTACTAAATTAAATGTCATACTTAGTGCTGAGCGAAAAGATGCTTTCAAAGAACCGGAAGTGTTGAAACTGATGAGTGAGATGCAAAAAAGTGTTGATTCCGATATGGAGGTAGTCGGAAGTTCTTTTTCTCTTTCAGATTACATTAAACGGATGAATAAAGTATTGCATGCCGGCAACGAAGAGTATAATAAAATCCCCTCTTCACAGAATTTGATTGCGCAGTATCTTTTGCTTTATGAAATGTCAGGTGATCCAGAAAATCTTTGGAAAGAAGTCAATTACAATTATAATAAGGCTAATCTGAAATACCAGCTTAAGAAAGATGATTCAAAATCATTGAAGACAGCAATTAGTAAGATAGAAAATTTTGAGGATGAATTACAAGAATTGGGTGTGAAAATTAATTATGCCGGCTCAGGTTATAAAGGATTGGTATTTACCGATCTGATACTGAACGGGCAAATCAAGAGTCTGATGCTTTCGTTGGTTTTGATAGTTATACTTCTTAGCTTGATGTTCAGGAAAATATCCATAGGATTAATTGGGGCTATTCCCATAACCATTACTGCAATCATGAGTTTTGGGGTTATGGGCTTACTGAATATTCCGCTAAGTACAACCACTGCCTTGCTGGCTTCAATTGCAGTTGGTATAGGAATTGATTACGCGGTACATTTTATTGAACGGTATAAAATCAACCTTAAGAAGTATTCAAATAAATACGATGTGGTATTTCATACGCTCAATCATTCGGGACGTGCCATATTTTTCAACGCTATTGTGGTAATATCGGGTTTTATGGTTCTTACATTCTCGGTTTTTCCAGCTAACCAGCAATTGGGCGCCCTTGTATCCTTCAACATGTTTACCAGCTTTCTGGGCACATTAACTATCATGATGATTGTACTATACAAGACAAAAGTATTCAAGAAAAAATCCAAGAAATAGCAGGTATGATGATTTTTCAATCCCTGGTACCAATCATTTAAACGATATTGATGTTTTATCTACAATTCAAAAAATATAATGTTTAACAATTAAAAGAATGATATTATGAAAAACAACAGTTTAATTTTATTTGCAGCCATATTTCTAATGGCATTTTCAATCCAGAAAAGCGATGCACAGATGACTGGGGCACAAATTATGCAAAAAGTGTATGACCGACCTACCGGGGATGATACACAAGGATCTCTCACAATGACACTAGTTAATAAACAAGGCGAACAAAGGGTAAGAAAACTAAAACAGTACATAATCGACGAAGGAAAAACAGAAAAGAAAATCATGTTTTTTGTTGCTCCTGCTGATGTGAAAGGAACATCCTTTATGAGTTGGAGTTATGACAGTGGCAAAGATGATGACCAATGGATTTATCTGCCGGCATTGAAACGGACAAAACGCATTAGCAGCGGAAACAAAAGCGATTACTTTATGGGGTCAGACTTCACCTACGACGACCTTGGTGACAGGCATCCCAGTGAAGACAATCATAAACTTTTACGTGAAGAATCCATAGACGGTAAAGAATGCTATGTTGTGAAAAGTACGCCTAAAGATGAAGATTACATGTATTCAAAAACAATTACCTGGGTAAGAAAAGACAACTTCATTGGAATAAAACGAGAATTTTATGATGAAGATGGGGATTTCCTTAAAAAACTGAGCGTCAAAGAGCTCGAGAAGGTCGATGGTTTTTGGACAATTATGGAAACCGAAATGAAAACCATCCAGAAAAATCACAAAACCCTCATGGAATTTTCCAACATAAAAATCAATCAGGGCATTCCTGCTTCAAAATTTACAGAACGCAGCATGACCATGGGAAGATAACAGGATTTCCTGTAGGATTTGAGATCTTTAAAAATTTTTAAATGAATGTTATGGTAAGAAAAATTGCATTATTACTAACATTAACGCTTATGTTTTGTCAGTTGCAAGCTCAGGAAAACGTATCCATAAACGGATACGTGCGCAACTATACAGGTGTCTTGACCGAGGAACCGAATAATTTCTCAATTGTGCAAAACACCTTTGATTTGAATCTTGAAAAAAGAGCAAATAAAGTTGCATTTAAAGTCAATCCATATCTTTATCACTACACCGACCGCAATCTTGAAGTTGGATTACGAGAAGCATACATGGATATGTATTTTAACAATTTCGACATAAGGCTTGGGAAACAACAAATCATCTGGGGAAAAGCCCAAGGCGTGTTTATTACCGATGTGGTATCTCCTAAAGATTTGCGCGAATTTTTGCTTCCGGATTTTGATGAAATAAGAACAGGTGTTACCGCTGTGAAATTTAATTTTTATAAAGGCAGTCATTCTTTTGAAGCTGTATGGACACCCGTTTTCACACCTACACAAATGCCTGCTGATGGTTCAATTTGGGCACCAACCATGAATTTTCCCGTCAATCCTGAATGGGATTACTCAAACTCTGAGGTGTCGCCAAGTCTGGAAAACAGTGAAGTCTTTGGCCGCTATTCAGTCATGGCATCAGCCTTTGATTTTGAGCTGGTTGGTGGATACTTTTATTATGATGATCCGGCTTTGCATTTAAACAAAGAAATAAACCCTATCACAATGCAATTAACAGGCCTTACTGTTAGCCCTGAATACCACCGTGTTGGTATGGGTGGTGGTAGTTTTAGTGTCCCGATAGGTGATATGATAATTCGTGGTGAAGGAGCCTATTACAGTGGCCGCTATTTCCAAACTGAAGATCCCGCTATCTCGGATGCTGCTATCGAAAAAGATAATTTGCATTATATGGCAGGATTGGATTATACCATAGGAGGTGTTAGGCTAAGTGCACAGTTTATCCAAGAATACATAATAGATTATGAAGATGGTATCTATAATGATGAAATGGAAAATACCATGACTTTTCTTGCAAAAAAAGATTTCTTTAGAGAAAAGTTATGGATAGAATTATTTTCATACATCGGTTTAAATAACGAAGATGCCCTGATTCGTCCAAAAGTAACCTATGATTTTGCTGATGGTTTTGAAATTCAAACTGGTGCAAATATATTTATTGGTAATGAAGGTAAATTTGGGCAATATGATGCCAATGACATGCTGTATTGGAAAATCAAATATAGCTTTTAAACAATTTTTTTACCATATAAACCGGACAACGAATATATAATGCAGCAAAACATACTTTGATTAACGCGATGACAAGCAATACACTTTAAAATCAAAAAAGTCGGTATTATGCCGGTGTAGAATCCGCCATGTGGCGGATTCACATATCGGTATAAGTATAGCTTGCTAACACTTTATTTTCTGATTTCAGAATCATTTTCAGTTGCCAATCAGTATTTGCAGAAAGAGCTTTTGGAACATCTAAAGCAAATTGCTCCTGATGATTATAGGCTTCAGTGCAGATGCTTTTTATCTCAGTAAAAACGAGCAATGCATCTCCATCAAACCACTCCAAACTAAGTGTGAGATTGCGACTTTCTGGGGCATCAGAAACAAGATATGCCATGAGCTGAGCATCTACCTCAACCGCATAAAGCATATAGGGCGCATAAGCATCTTTTACTGCAAAATGAAGCGCTTTCCACTCACCGTAATAATCGATACTGCTCCATGAGATTGCAGGCCAACAATCATTTAACTGCCAATATAAGCTTCCTGCACATTTCTCTTGAACCCGAAACCAACGAATTGCCTCCCCAATTCCGTAGGCTTGCAATGTTTGTGACATTTCAGCAAATTTCTGTGGGTCTTCAAATTCGCCAAAATAGCGCTGCATATATTCTCTGATTAATCTATCTCCAAAAGGATGCCGTTGATGGGCTTTCATTATTTCAGATTCAATCGCAATGGGCTCTCCTTTATGAAATTTTTCTAAACTTGCTTTCATTGGCCAAGCTTGAAATCCAAATTCAGACATAAAACGCCCGGTATGTTCACGATACGATTCAAAAGGCTCCTCTCCCCACCAAACGCCCCAGTAGTGATTATCACCTTCTGTTAAACTCTCATCATGCCCCCATCCCCACACAGGAGAAGAAGGCAAATAATCTGTTTCGACACCAGATTCTAAAAGGATTCTGGGAATCATATCATTAAACAAATAAGCATTTTGATTCCATATTTGTGTAGAATCCTCAACCGACCAATTAAAAACAGATTGCCATCCCCAATCAAACCAAGCATTTTTCACTTCATTATTTCCACACCACAATGCCATTGAGGCATGTCCTCTAAGACGGTCAATTTGCTGTTCCACTTCAATTTTCACATTTCCCAAAAAAGCAGAATCTCCAGGATATAGGGCACAAGCAAACATAAAATCTTGCCAAACCATCAATCCTAGTGAATCGCACAAATCATAGAATCGATCATCCTCATAAATTCCTCCACCCCAAACGCGCAACATATTAAAATTAGCATCAACACAAGCTTGCAGAAGCTCCTCGTGATTTGTCTGAGATAAAAATGCATCCTGGGGAACGTAATTAGCTCCTTTTGCAAATACAGGAATTCCATTGACAACAAACTCAAAACTTTCTCCTATGCTATCTTTCTCACGGCGTAACTCAATGGTTCTGACACCAAAATTCACTTCCTTTTGAAATAGACCGGTTTGCGTTTTCATTTCAAGCTTAGCATGATACAAAAAGGGATTTCCCATCCCATTTGGATACCACAATTCAGGATTATTGATATGAAACGGAATATGTATTATTTGCTCCCCAGTTGTTAAGTCAAACGTCTGACTTTCAAAATCAAAAGCATCGGTATTAAGATTAACTTTTAGTTTGCAATTATTTTTAACATCCATTTTAACAACAAGCAACATATCAGATTTCGTCTCTGACAATTCAAGCGTTTCAACCCAAGCATTTATGAGTCGAAAATCATCATACAATTCAAGCCTTACATCTCTCCAAATTCCAAGCGAAGGAGTTTCAGGAGCCCAATCCCACCCAAATTGAAAAGAAGCTTTTCGCATATACGCAAACTCCTCTGGCAGTATAAGCGAGCTTTGAGAAACCAAAGAATCTAAGACATTAAGCGGAGCAGATAATCTCACTTCCAACTGATTATTTTCAGCTTTTAGATTATCCACAGGAAATCGATACTGTCTGTGCATATTTTTTGTTGAACCAAGATGTTTCTCATTCAAATAAATTTCAGCATAAGTATCAATCCCATCAAAAACTAAATCCTGATAGGGAAAATCCATTACCGGCTTATCAAATTCACAATAATAAATAACATCTTCTCGTCCGATTTGCAAGTCGGTTACATTTACCTTCATGTAAGGATGCGGAATCTGATTATGCCTCACTAAATCAATCACATAATTTCCGGGGATTTTCGCCGAAAGTGGACAATCAATGCTTTCCGACTGAAATGTCCAATTTTCAGTTAAAGACACAGCCTCAAAAAGCGGTTTTTCTGCTTGAGAACAGGAAAAAAGCAAAATTATTGAGGCAAAAAGTCCGATCAAAATACTATTTTTAAGCAAAATATTTTTTCTATGAAAGCACATGTATTCTTTATCGTTTTAGTTAGCACCTTGATTTTAAGCGCCTGCACACAACCCTTAGCTCCTGCTAAAACCTTGAAAATTTTACCTCAACCTCAAGAGATTAAATCTCAGAATGGGCGCTTTAATATCACCGGTGAAAATACAAAAATATTTACGGATCAATGGGCAGAAACATATAACCAAGCAATTTCTCTCATGAATAGCTATTGGCCGAACTCCGTAAAGTCTGTTACATCCGACAAGAAAGCCAATGTATTTATCAATCATGATTCCAATTTAGAAGCGGAAGCATATACCTTAGAAATTACACCTGAAAAAATAAGCATTACCTGCGCAGATAGCTCAGGAGCTTATTATGCAGCCCAAACGCTGAGACAAATCATCATACAATCTGACAATGAAGATGGAGATTTCCTACTTCCATGTGTTTCGATAAAAGATGCTCCTCGCTTCGCCTACAGAGGAATGCACTTAGATGTTTGTCGGCATTTTTTCACAGTGGAAACAATAAAAAATCATCTTGACATAATGGGCGCACATAAATTCAATCGTTTTCACTGGCATTTAACTGAAGACCAAGGATGGAGAATTGAAATCAAACAATATCCCAAACTAACAGAAGTTGGCTCCTATCGTCCGGAAACCGTTATTGGCAAGAATACAGGAGAATATGACGGAACACCACACGAAGGTTATTATACACAAGATGAGATTCGAGAGATTATAGCATACGCACACAAAAATTGCATTGAAGTTATTCCTGAAATTGAAATGCCAGGTCATTCACTTGCAGCCTTGACAACCTATCCTGAACTTGGCTGCACAGGTGGCCCATACGAGGTTGCAACCACTTGGGGTGTTTTTGATGATGTTTATTGCGCAGGAAATGACAAAACCATGGCATTTATGAAAGATGTATTGGACGAAGTGGCTAAATTATTTCCTGGCGAATACATTCACATTGGTGGAGACGAGTGTCCCAAAACACGTTGGAAAGCTTGCCCAAGATGTCAAAAACGTATGAAAACACATCAACTTGCTGATGAACACGAACTGCAATCTTGGTTTATTCAGGAAATTGAACATTATCTCAACGAAAAAGGGAAACGCATTATCGGATGGGACGAAATCTTAAAAGGGGGACTAGCTGAAAACGCTACGGTCATGTCGTGGAGAGGTGAAGCAGGTGGTATTGAGGCTGCCGAAAGAGGACACGATGTCATTATGACGCCAAATGCGAATTGCTATTTTGATCATTATCAAACTGAGCCAATAACGGACGAGCCATTTGCTATTGGAGGAATGACAACAGTTAAAGACGTCTATAATTACGAACCCATCCCTGCAGAACTTAAAAATGAGCACGCACATCATGTACTTGGTGCTCAAGCAAATTTGTGGAGCGAATATATCCCAACTGAAGCACATTTGCAATATATGATGTTACCTCGTGCCACCGCGCTTTCCGAAGTTTTATGGACAAGCAAGGATAATAAAGATTACGAGCGCTTTCTTTCATCAATTGATCTCATGAAAACCATTTATGAAACCAATGGATGGAATTATGCAAAGCATATTTTTGAATAAGGAAAAAAGATAACAATATCCCAAAATGCTGATATAATGAAAAAACGATTTAAGGGAAAATATCGCATAGACTCAATGCAAAAGCAATACTGGAATTATGCCTGGTGTGGAAAATATTTCATCACCCTTGTTTTAAAAAACAGGACACACTGGTTTGGCGAAATAATTGACGAAAAAATGCACCTTTCTGAAATGGGAAAAATCGCAAAAGAAGAATGGGAACAAACACTCGAAATAAGACGGGACATGAACATAAAACTAGATACATTTCAAGTAATGCCGGATCATTTTCATGCTATCATTGAAATTGGGAAAAACCCATACAATCTTTTCATTAATGAAATATCGTTTTCTAAAGCACTTTTAGATTCAAGTGATAAACATGGCTTCTCTATTGACATTATAAAATCATCAATGAACCCCAAAAGCGAATTTGGACCACAAAGAAAGAATCTATCCTCAATTATTCGGGGGTTCAAATCTGCTGTAACCATAAGATGCCGAGAAATAAATCCTAATTTTGCATGGCTAAGCGGATATCATGATGAATTAATTTCTAATGACAAAGCATTGGAAAACATCCGCAGGTATATTCGCAATAATCCCAAAAATTTGGGGGAAAAACAGAATATTTCATCCTATCACAGACGCCGAGCATAGCGTCTCAAAAAAAAAAAAAAATAGAATATCTTTATCCTATCACAGACGCCGAGCATGGCGTCTCAAAAATTCCCAAAGCAAACCATTATTATCCTTTGGTAGTCTCCCAAAACAAACGTAAATTTAAGCCCTAATAAAAAAACAGAATTCGTACATATAATTATCAATTCATGAAAAAGGCATTTGATCCCATTCGGAATTATCAGGAAACCAAGGAAAAGGCAGGCTATGTTTCACGAAAAGAAGCAAGTCAAGAAAATTACGATCGCATTGGTTTCATGTCAGGGCTGGAAGTTCACCAGCAGTTATTAACCAAACGAAAATTATTTTGCCACTGTCCCGCAGGTGTTTTGCACTCAGATGACAATTACGACGCTGAAATTATCCGCCATATGCGCCCAACACTTTCTGAACTTGGAGAATATGACGGTACTGCATTAATGGAGTTCAAAACCAGAAAAAACATTACTTATCGAATCAATAACGAAAGTGCCTGCACTTATGAAATCGATGATACACCGCCATTTATTATTAACAAAGAAGCATTAGAAATTGCATTAGAAATTTCCATGTTATCAAAATTAAATATTGTCGGGGAAGTTCATATTACTCGCAAACAATATCTCGACGGATCAATACCCGCAGGATTTCAACGCACAGCAATTCTCGGAGTTGAAGGCGTTGTTCCGATTTCAAATAAAGACATTCGACTTATTCAGCTTAGCATTGAAGAAGATTCATGTCGTGAAATTTCAGATATCGGGCATGAGCGGGTTTACAAAACCGACCGTTTGGGAATGCCATTGATTGAAACCGTCACCTATCCGGATTGTAAAAACCCAGAAGAAGTCAAAGAAACCTGCGATTACATTCGCTTTTTAAACCGTAGCACCGATAAAGTTCGTACTGGCATGGGTGCTGCAAGACAAGATGTCAATGTAAGCTGCAAAGGCGGTTCACGAGTTGAAATCAAAGGCGTTGCGCACACAAAGTGGATACCGGAATTAACACATAACGAAGCATTCCGTCAATGGTCATTACTACTTATTCGGGAAGAATTAAATAAACGTTTTAAAAGCAAAGACGAATGGAAAATTGATTACACACGTCTTGAATACGATGCGTTTTCCATCACACATCCGCCGATAAAACTTGCAAAAGCCAATGGAGAACACTTATATGTTGTAAAACTCCCAGGCTTTAAAGGAATTTTGTCACATTTCACACAACCTGAAAAGTGTTTTGCTGATGAAATCGCTGACAGACTAAAAGTAATTGCCTGTATTGAGAAACCAAATATGGTGCATACCGAAATGAGATATCCTGTTATTACCGGTGCAGATTTAGAAATTATTAGCAGCATCATGATTACAGACGAAGAAAAGGACGCATTGATTATTTTCTGGGCTCCTGAAGATGATGTGAAAACCGCACTTGAAACCATTGAAGAACGTTGTCAAATAGCTTTTGACGGGGTTCCCGAAGAAACCAGAAAATCCTTTGAAAACGGAACTACAATTTTTGAGCGCGTACTTCCTGGTGCAGACCGAATGTATCCGGACACTGACTCGGCTCCTATTCCATTGAGTAACGAGTATATCAACACCTTGGGAAAACAGCTTCCCGTTGATGTTTCAGAACGCTTTAAACAACTTCGCGAGTGGAAAATTCCTGCTGACACATATCATTATATTCTCAGAAACAATTTAGTTCCAGTCATTGAAGACATCACTGAATCATTAGATTACATCCCAAAATATATTGGTACTTTCCTTGGACAAAAACTGAAATTTGTGGAAGGACATTTCGCAAAAGCCGCGGATTTTAATTACAATCATCTAAAAGCAATGTTCCAATTTATTCAAGAAGAAAAACTTGAAAAAGAAATTGCAAACTGGATACTTCCGCATTTGTACGAACATCCAAACATGGATTTCCCTT
Organism: Bacteroidota bacterium; assembly: GCA_034658655.1. Lineage (GTDB taxonomy): Bacteria > Bacteroidota > Bacteroidia > Bacteroidales > ML635J-15 > JAQIBY01. Next base: position 8,874 of record JAYEFQ010000023.1, on the reverse strand, counting down.
CAATTTTGGAAACCATTAAATTCAAGCGCAGAACAGAAGATGATATATTAAAACACATTCCTTTATTGATTGAAAAGTACAAAAAGGAAGGTCGCAAAAAACATAAAACTGCGGAGAAAGACTGGATATCCGGTCAATTAAGGAAACAAGCCATCGGAAATATGAATTTAAAACGCTTGGCAAATAATATTGAGGCATTAATCAAATAAAAATCAAGAAAAATGAGTGAAGATCTCTTTCAAGGATACAAAGGTGAAGCATTAGAACTTCTAAAAAAATATCATGTCCGTGTTTGGGGACATGCAGTTATCAATACAACACGAGGAAAATTTGAAGGAACAGTTTTGCCGCGTTCAGAAAATGATGATGACAAACACATTGTCTTAAAAATTATTACCGGATACAATGTCGGCGTAGATGTCAGCACAGTGGAGGACATGAAAGAAACCAGCTACAAGAAAGCAAATTATGCCATTCCGGAAAAAGAATTTCCATATACCGAAAACCTTCCACATGTTAAATTATTCGGTACCGGCGGAACCATTGCTTCTCGATTAGATTATCGAACCGGCGCAGTTATTCCGGCATTTTCACCTGGTGAATTATATGGAGCAGTTCCTGAATTAGCAGACATTTGTAATTTAGATACCGAAAAAGTATTTGCCGTTTTCTCAGAAAACATGGGACCAAAACAATACATATCTCTTGCAAAAGCTATCGGTAAAGAAATAGAAAATGGCATTGACGGCATTGTTATTGGACACGGAACTGACACATTGCATCACACTGGCGCAGCCTTAACATTTATGTGTCAAAACCTTCCGGTACCGGTTATATTAGTTGGCTCACAACGTTCATCTGACCGTCCAAGCTCTGATGCAGCCCTCAATCTCATGCACGCCATGAAAGCTGCCGCTGAATCGGATATTGCTGAAGTACAAGTTTGCATGTTTGGCCCAACATCCGATGAATATGGATTATTACACAAAGGAACACGCGTCCGAAAAATGCACTCATCCTATCGTTCAACTTTCCGTACAATTGGCGACACTCCGCTTGCAATGATTAGCAGAACGGATATTAAGCCAATTAAAAAAACATATAACAAACGCAGAAACGATAAAAATGTCGTAATAAAACCCTTCTTTGAGGACAAAACAACTATGGTTTATTATTATCCAGGCATGAAAGCTGAGGTTATAGACAGCATGGTAGATCAGGGATATAAAGGGATAATCATTGTTGGAACTGGGCTTGGCCATGTTAATAAAGAATTATATCCGGCAATTGAGCGTGCTCAGAAAAAAGGCGTTCATATGTTTATGACATTACAAACAATCTGGGGATATGTACAAATGTTTGTGTATGACACCGGTCGTGACATGATGGCTAAAGGCATTATCCCGCTAGGAAACATGCTACCTGAAGTTGCATTTATTAAACTCGGCTGGGTACTGGGTCAAACAAATGATCCCGAAGAAGTGAAGAAGTTAATGCTCACTCCTGTAAATGACGAGATTACAGAACGAGAACCTTATAACGGATATCTTGTATATCAAGGAGGCGTACCGGAAGTTGAGGCATTTATTAAAAAAGTGCATAAGTAGTGTCTGTCCATAATGTCCGATTTCTGCGTTACGCTCGTATTTAAAACAGTCATCCGCCGGCTGGCGGACTCCTTAGTTTGAAATACTTCGCAAGCTCCCAATTAAATGCGAGACAGGCTTTGAACTCGAACATTATGAATCAGACACTGACTCTATGGACGGACACTAAGTAGTATCTGTCAATAGAGTCACAAAATTTGAATAAAAAAAACAATAAAAGTTCCCTAATCTTAATCTGATTGTCATGAACATTATTATCACAGATGCCGGCTTACACAATGCAATGAAACCACTAAGTTGGACAAAACCAATTGCGGAATTTCGTACTGGAATTCTAAGCACAAAATCACGTTGGGAAAAACTACTCAATACAAAATGCAGCGTTTTTACAGAAGATTATCTTCAAGAAAAATTTCCACTTAAATCTGAGCCCCAAAACCTGATAATTCATGCAGGATTAATGCCTGATGAAGAAATTATCACCAAAATCTTATCACTGAAAAACGGGAGTATTGTAAAAAACGGGAAAACACTCGCAGCAATTTGCACAAATTCTGAAATTTCTGAATTCACAACAAATCCACCAGTTCCTATTATAGAATATGATATGGAATGCCTTGTGATTGAACATTCTTGGGACATTTTTACCCATGCAGGACGCATGATTCAATTTGACTTCGACCTACTCACAAAAAATCGCATATCTGAAAAAATAAGTGAAACAAATACTATCCTTGGAAACCATGAAATTTTCCTTGAAAAAGGGGCAACAATTGAAGCTTCTGTGCTAAATACGGCAAATGGACCAATTTACATCGGAAAAGATGCTGAAATCATGGAAGGGAGCCAAATACGCGGCCCTTTTGCCATCTGTGAACATTCTGCGGTTAAAATGGGAGCCAAAATTTATGGCCCTACAATTTTAGGCCCGCATGTAAAAGTCGGCGGGGAACTAAACAATGTTGTGATTTTTGGCTATTCAAATAAAGCACATGACGGATTTCTCGGAAATGCAGTCATAGGTGAGTGGTGTAACCTCGGCGCTGATACTAACAACTCAAATTTAAAAAATAATTACGCCCAAGTCAGAATGTGGGATTATGAAACCGGCGGTTTCTCAAAAACAGGCTTGCAATTTTGCGGTACCGTAATGGGCGATCATTCAAAATGCGGAATTAATACAATGCTTAACACAGGAACTGTTATCGGCGTAAGTTGTAATATTTTTGGCGCAGGATTTCCGAGAAATTTCATTCCTTCATTTGCATGGGGCGGTTCGGGTGGATATACCGAATACGCACTAAACAAAGCGCTATCAGTTGCTGAAATTGTATTGAAACGCAGGAGTATTCAGCTTTCTGATGAAGACAAACACATTCTGGAACATGTATTTAACGCATCAAATCAATTCCGCAAATTTCATTAAAACATAATGCCGATTAATCTGTTGTTTGAATACTTATATAAATATAAAGAAGAAGAACGAACTATGGGACATCAAAATGATAAAGATTTAGAAGCACTGTTTCTTTCAAAAATGCAAAATGATTCTGAAGTTATACCAATTATTGCAGATGATGATGAAGAGGCTCTTTCAAATACTGAAATACCAAAAGAACTTCCAATCATTCCTTTACGGAATACCGTTTTATTTCCAGGAGTAGTTATGCCGATTACTGTAGGTCGTGAAAAATCAATGAAATTAGTTCATGATGCTAACAATGGAACAAAATTGATAGGTTGTATTTCTCAGAAAAACGCTGAAATTGAAGAACCAAAACCAGAAGACCTTGTTAATATCGGAAGTCTTGCAAAAATTCTGAAAGTGATAGAAATGCCTGACGGAACAGTTTCTGTAATTATCCAAGGACAAAAACGTTTCGAAATTTCAAGTTTTATCTCTACCGACCCCTATTTTATTGCAACCGTGCGTCCTTTAACCGAACTCAGACCATACGAACATGACAGTGAATTTGTAGCATTAGTTGGGTCATTGAAAGACATTGCATTAAACATTGTCAAGCTGAACCAAAATATCCCGCATGAGGTATCCTTTGCAATCAGAAACATTCAAAGCTCCAATTTTTTAATCAATTTTATTTGCTCCAACAGCGATATCGAATTAAAAGACAAACAAGATTTGTTGGAAATTAACGACATTAAAGAACGGGCAACAAAACTTTTGGAAACTCTGAGCAAACAAGTAGAAATGCTAAAGCTAAAACAGGAAATCCAAAACAAAGCCAAACAAGACATTTCTCAGCAACAAAAAGAATACTTGCTTCATCAACAAATGAAAACCATTCAAAATGAACTTGGCGGAAATCCAATGGAGCAGGAAGTAAACAATCTGAAAGAAGAAGCCAAAAAGAAAAAATGGGCAGATTATGTCGGCAAGCATTTTGAAAAAGAAGTGAATAAATTACAATTCATGAATCCGGCAGCAGGAGAATATTCGGTACAATTAAATTACTTGCAAACCCTGCTCGATATTCCTTGGAGCGAACGTACTGACGATAATTTTGATTTAAAATCTGCAGAAAAAATTCTGGATTCAGACCACTACGGACTTGACAAAGTGAAAGACCGTATTATTGAGCATCTTGCCGTTTTAAAACTCAAAGGCGATATGAAAGCGCCTATCTTATGCCTTGTCGGCCCTCCCGGAGTGGGAAAAACATCCTTAGGAAAAAGTGTTGCAAGAGCATTAGGACGCAAATACGTTCGCATGTCACTTGGTGGGCTGCATGATGAATCTGAAATTCGAGGACATCGGAAAACATACATCGGTGCTATGCCAGGTCGGGTAATCCAAAATATCCGTAAAGTAAAAAGCATAAATCCTGTTTTTGTACTCGATGAAATTGACAAAGTCGGTAGCGATTTCCGTGGAGACCCTGCTTCTGCCCTACTCGAAGTACTCGATCCAGAGCAAAACAAAGAATTTCACGATAATTATATTGAAGTAGATTATGATTTGTCAAATGTCATGTTTATTGCAACTGCAAATACCACTGCAACCATAAATCCGGCACTGAAAGATCGCATGGAATTGATTGATGTCAGTGGATATGTCCAAGAAGAAAAAATAGAAATTGCAAAACGACATCTGATCCCTCAACAGCTTATTACACACGGAGTTGATAAAAATAAAATATCCATCTCCAATAAGGCAATCAGCAATATTGTTGAGAGTTTTACCAAAGAATCCGGTGTCCGTGGTTTAGACAAGCAAATTGCAAAATTAATTCGTCAAATTGCAAAACGCATTGCCATGGACGAACCCTATCCGAAAACCATTAAACCGCAACATATTGTTGATTTACTCGGTAATCCGAAGTTTTTTAAAGAACATTATATCGGAAATGAGCATGCCGGAGTTGTTACCGGTTTAGCATGGACCCCAGTGGGTGGAGATATTTTGTACATAGAAACCAGCTTGTCGAGAGGAAAAGGAAACTTAACAATTACCGGAAATCTTGGTGATGTGATGAAAGAATCGGCAACCATCGCATTAGAATATATTAAATCACATGTCGATTTACTTGATATCGATAATGCTGTTTTCGACAAGTGGAATGTTCATATGCACGTTCCCGAGGGAGCAATCCCGAAAGATGGTCCATCTGCAGGAATTACCATGGCAGTTTCTGTCGCATCGGCATTTACGCAGCGAAAAGTGAAAAAAAATCTTGCAATGACAGGAGAAATCACTTTACGTGGACATGTGCTTCCAGTCGGTGGAATTAAAGAAAAAATTCTAGCCGCAAAACGTGCAGGAATTACAGATATTATTATGTCGAAAATCAATGAAAAAGACATCAAAGAAATTCCTGAAATATACATTAAAGGATTGAAATTTCATTATGTAAAAACCATACTTGATGTAATGGATATCGCACTGCTCAAACAAAAAGTGCAGAATGCAAAATCGATTACCGCTTAATTTGTGCGAATGAAACGTTCTGATATAAATTTAATGGCTCCGGTTGGTTCGTATGAATCGCTAATGGCAGCCATTCAAGGAGGTGCAGATTCTGTGTATTTTGGTGTCGGACAATTAAACATGCGTTCGCGATCTTCTAATAATTTCAACTTAGATGATTTGCGCAAAATCACCGGCATCTGTAAAGAAAACGACATTCAATCTTATCTAACAATAAACACGATAATTTATGATCATGAAATTCCTGAAATGCAGGAAACCGTCCGAACAGCAAAAACAGAGGGAATTTCTGCAATTATTGCTTCAGACATAGCCGTTATTCAATATTGCCGTGAAATTGAAATGGAGGTGCATGCAAGTACACAACTCAACATTTCAAATACCGAATCGGCGAAGTTTTTTGCGCAGTTTTGCGATGTCATTGTTACCGCAAGAGAATTAAATATAACTCAGGTTGCAGAAATCAGCAAACAGATATCCTTAAAGCAAATCAAAGGCCCTAAAGGCAAGCTTTTACAGATAGAAAGCTTTATACATGGCGCACTTTGCATGGCAATTTCCGGAAAATGCTATTTGAGTCTGCACGAATTTAATAAATCGGCAAATCGTGGTGCCTGTTACCAAACGTGCCGGCGTGCCTATCAGGTAATCGACAAAGAAAGCGGATACGAACTTGAGGTGGATAATGAATACATTATGTCACCCAAAGATTTAAAAACCATTGATTTTCTGGACAAACTATTGGCAAGCGGAATTACGGTATTAAAAATTGAAGGACGTGCCCGTTCTGCTGAATATGTAAAAACCGTTGTCAAAGCATACAACGAAGCAATTCATTCTGTAATTGACGGCAGTTTTAGTTCTGAAAAACTGAAAGTTTGGAACGAACAACTCAAGACGGTTTTTAATCGCGGATTTTGGGATGGCTATTATATGGGACAAAAACTCGGCGAATGGGCAGAGGAATACGGATCAAAATCTACCAAGCGGAAACAGTATATCGGAAAAGGAATAAATTATTTTGACAAAATTCAAGTTGCTGATATTTTACTAGAAGCCGGAGCCCTTTCTGTAGGTGATGAAATCCTAATTGTTGGCCCGACAACCGGCGTCATTGAGCATACCATTACCGAGCTTCGTGTCGATGATCAAGTTGCTAAAACAGCACCCAAAACCGCACGCGCATCCTTCAAACTCAACACGCTAATAAGACGCTCAGATAAAGTGTATAAGCTAGTAGAGCGGTAAACGTGAAAGTAAAAGTAAAACTCAATAATGATTTTTTAGTATCCAGGTAGAGAGTCAGTGTCTGATTCATAATGTTCGAGTTCAAGGCCTGTCCCGCATTTAATCGGGAGCTTTCGATATTTTGAAAGTCAAGAGTCAGCCAGTCGGCGGATGACTGGCTTGAAAAATAAGAATAACGAAGAAATCGGACATTATGGACAGACTCTATTTAGTATTTGGGCAACTCGCCCCTTCCCGCAAACCCATCTCGGCGAACGGTCTGCAACCTATAGCTTGCCATTTGGGTTTTTCTGTTCACAAACTGCTGACGTGAGTTTCCTCCGGTCACTACGCAGCAATTGTTCACAAACAAAAACCCACATGGCAAGGCTGCCGGTTTCCGCCCTGTTGCGGGGTGGATCGCTCATAAACAACTAATACTAACCCGCTATTTATCATAGTATAATGCCGAACTATTAGCATGTTATGCTACTTTATTAATAAAAAATTCCGGCATTATACTTGCAATTTTGATTAATAAAGTGGTATAATATATTTCTGAGTTTTTTTAATAGTTCCGTTTATCTACTTATATTTGCAAATAAACGGAACTCAATATTATGATAACAGAAATTACAAAAAGTGTCCAAAAAAATATATAGATAAACTTCTGTTATTAAGGTATAGCGAAAGTACAATAAAAACTTATTCAAGTAATTTTGAGGAATTTATAAATTATTATAATACAAAAAAGATAAATGATATAAGTGAACCAGAAATAATTGAATTTACAAGATATTTAGTTGTTGAGCGAGGTGTATCTGAATCATATCAAAATCAATCGATTAATGCCATTAAATTTTATTACGAGAAAGTATTAGGAGAGAGTCGCAAGTTCTATTATTTAGACAGACCTAAACGCGAAAAAAATTTGCCAGAAGTTTTAACAAAACAAGAGGTTAAATTAATGATAAATGCAACAACAAATCTTAAACATAAATGTCTGATAATGTTGATGTATTCTGCAGGATTAAGAACTAGCGAAGCTGTTAATTTAAAGATTAAAGATATTGATTCTGATAAAGGAATGATATTAATAAAAAGTGGAAAGGGAAAAAAAGATAGATATAGTTTGTTATCAAAGAAAACATTATTATATTTGAGAGAATATTTTGTTCTGTATCAACCCCAAGAGTATCTATTTGAAGGTGCATATGGTGGGAGTTACAGTGCGAGTAGCGTATTAAAGGTAGTTATTCGAGCAGCAAAAAAAGTTAGAATTGCAAGACATGTAACACCACATACATTACGACATAGTTTTGCAACACATTTATTAGAACAAGGAACAGATTTAAGATATATACAAAGTTTATTAGGTCATGAGTCGAGCAAGACAACAGAAATTTACACTCATATTACAAGCAAAGGGCTTGATAACATTGATAATCCGTTGGATAACATGGAGATATAAGAATTTTGAATATGTTAGGATATAATGGAAATAAACGGAACTGACGTTTATACAAATGTTACCAGCCATATAAAGACAGAAACATAAATTAAAGAATATACAATGAAAAAAATATCAATTTTACTTTTTACAATCTTTGCATTGACAAGTGTTTATGGACAGACTGACCAACACGGAAATCCTGTTTTTAATAACGAATTGATTAGTGAAGAAAAATTAGACGATTTTGAATTGACATCAAGTTATTACAACATTAAGGAGAATATTTCAAATAAAAAATCTTCGGTTTATGTGAACGATAATCCAACATTAGATGATTATTTGAAATTTGCAAGAGACCTTCCTTCAAACTTTTTTATCGTTCATAAAGGACAGAATGTTATGGTTATGATTATGCTTCTTCAGAGAAATGAAGGTAGTAAAACTACATTGACTTACAATATTGTTAATCCCAACAATGGGGAAAGTATGGAAGTACCTTGTAATGTATTTGGAGAAATAACCGAAAAAAGAGTTGACGAACTTTTAGAACTAAAAATTGACAGTACTGCTAAGATTTTGGATATGCCAGGCGGAAAATCATTTCTTTTTAATGGAATTGTATACAAAATTCAACCATATGA
>JAYEFQ010000022.1:0-5769 GCA_034658655.1 Bacteroidota bacterium | reverse complement strand
GGAGATCCTTACTCTGCACCAAATACACAGGTCATTGACGATGCAAATCCTGCATTTCAGGGAATTCTCGGTCATGCTTTTTTCAAAGATAAACGATTAATTGTTGATACGGAAAATCAAGAAGTTTTTATACTTGATTAACGGATAAATAACGAAGAAGAAAAACGAAGATGCGTAGTGGCGTTCCGAAAACTTTCTGGACGCGTCCCCGAAAGCTTTCGGGAAGCGAAAAATTTTCCTTCTCAATATCTCGCTAAACGAGGAAATTTGCGCAGGCAAGTCGAGGCTTTGAGTTGAGAAACTTTTTTTCACCATTAAGGTAGTTAAGGATTTCATTAAAGTTTTTTTAATTGATTTGCAGTTTAGCACATTTTCCTAAACCCTAACTCCTAACCCCTAACTCCTAACTCCTGAACAAAGGCCATATATCGGTTTCGGGTAAAGCACATGAAAATTCCATCTTTTCTTTTTTTACCGGATGTTCAATTTTTAGTTTCCATGCGTGTAAAGAAATGCTAGCATCTTTATTTGATCGAGCAAAGCCATATTTCAAATCTCCTTTAATTGGACAACCAATATACGAAAGCTGCGCCCGAATTTGATGATGTCTGCCGGTAAGTAATTTAACACTTAATAAGTGGTAATTATCAATTGAAGCAATCAATTTATAAATTAATATTGCTTGTTTTGATTTGCTTGTCGGTTTTTTTCGAACGTAGGATTTGTTCTGTTTTTCGTTTTTTTCTAATTGATGCGTTAATTGATCGTTTAATTTTGGCGGTTTATTTTTGACAATTGCAAGATAGCTTTTCTCGGGATGATTTTCTTTAAATTGTTGATTTAATCTGGACAATGCTTTTCCGGTTTTTGCAAACACCATCAGTCCGCTGACAGGTCTATCTAAACGATGGACAAGTCCTAAAAACACATTTCCAGGTTTGTTATATTTCGTTTTGAGAAAAGTTTTCAATGATTCTGTAATAGGAATATCTCCGGTTTTGTCACCCTGTACCAGTTGTCCGGGCTTTTTTATGGCCACAAGTAGGTGATTATCCTCAAAAATGATGTCTTTTTCTGAAATCATCTAATATTGTTCATTTTCATTCGGGAAATCAACGCGCTTAACATCATTAATGTATGCACTTACTGCTTTTTTTATCTCTTTAGATAAATCGTGATAGCGTCTCAAAAAACGAGGTGAAAATTCTTGTGTTATTCCTAGCATATCATGAAGTACTAAGACTTGTCCGTCAACTTCAGCACCTGCACCAATTCCAATAATCGGAATTTTAATTTCTTTTGCAAGCTGAGCTGCCAGTTTTGATGGGATTTTCTCAAGCACAATGGCAAAACATCCCAACTCTTCAAGCAAATGTGCATCTTCAATTAATTTTTCAGCCTCTTCTTCTTCGGTTGCCCTAACAACATAGGTTCCGAATTTGTGAATCGATTGTGGGGTTAAACCGAGATGACCCATGATTGGGATTCCTGCAGATAATATCCGACGTGTGGACTCCTCAACTTCTGCTCCGCCTTCCATTTTGATTGCTGCCGCACCGGTTTCTTTCATTATCCGGATTGCCGACTCCAGTGCTAATCGGGAGTTTCCCTGATAAGTTCCGAAAGGGAGATCAACTACAACCAATGCACGATTCACCGCTCTTACCACGCTGCTTGCATGGTATATCATATGATCTAGCGTTATCGGCAAAGTTGATTCGTAACCTGCCATGACATTTGAGGCAGAATCGCCGACTAATACGACATCCATATTGGCAGCGTCAATTAAACGTGCCATGCTGTAATCATATGCCGTTATCATTGCAATTTTCTCATTATTCTCCTTCATTGCTTGGAGAACTTTTGTGGTTACCCGACGAACATTTTTATATGTTGACATAAAATTGAGTTTTGTGCGTTACATTAATAAAGCGTAAATTTGCGTTTAATAATGTTACAAAATTGACATATTTTTTTTAAATATACATATCTAATGAATAAAATTGCATTACTAGGCATAATTACTTTACTGATTTCCATGATTTCATGTGACGATTCGATTGATGTGCTTGCCGATTATGAAGAGATTCCGGTAGTTTATTGCCTGTTAAATCAAAACGATGATTTTCATTATGTGAAAGTAAATAAAGCATTTTTAGGCGAAGCTCCTGCTGAAAGTATGGCACAAGTCTCTGATTCTTTGTTTTATGATGATGTTGAAGTTTGGATTGAGGTGACTGCAAATGGTGAATTTGTTCGGCGAATGAATTTTACGCCTGTTGATACTATCCCAAAACCGGATGGTTACTTTACTAATGAACGCAATACCGTTTATATTCATGAAGGTGCTATTTCACCTTCTACCACTTCAGGGGTTGCATATCAATACGAACTCCATGTGGATATTATCTCTAAAAATATGTATTGTAAAAGTGTTGAGCCAATTGGTTTGGTGGATAATGTACAAATTATTGAACCGACTGTTAATCGACAAATTGCCATGACGCATTATGAAAACGGGAAAGTGAATGCTGAATATCGAACCGGTGAGAATGCAAGTTTGTATCAAATGATTTTTCGCTTTTATTATATTGAGGTTGATTTGGAAACCAATGATACTGTGTGGGATTTAGATCCGATTCAAATTACTTTAACAGAAGATATTTATACAATCCCAAATCAAGATATTAAGAAAGAATTTACTGTACAGCAATTTTACCAATTAGTTGGTGATAATATTCCTGTGAAAGATGGCGTGCAACGTTTAGTGCGCTATCCAGAATCTGTGGAATTTATTCTTTACAGCGCAGATCAAAACTATAAGGTGTATTCTGAAGTGTCTGCTCCATCATCAGGGATAGTACAAGAAAAGCCATTTTGGACAAATATTGAAAGTGAAAGTGGTTATGCTGCAGGACTATTTGCTGCCCGTTATCAGACCAGTATTGTAAATCGTGTTACGGCTGCAACTTTAGATTCTTTATCTCGTGGCGTTTACACAAAAGACTTAAACTTTGCAACAAAGAACAATTGGTATTATGTGAGTCAATGACGATTTGTCAGTTAGAGTGACAATTTTTTCTTTTGCTTCATCGAATACCTGACATATTTACCTTTATTTTCAGAAATAATATGATTTTTTCTGCTGGCACAATACTTGATAAATTGTAGTCGAAAAAATTTAACATTGAAAATAAAAGTATATTATGGGTAAAATTATTGGAATAGATTTAGGAACAACAAATTCATGTGTTTCTGTAATGGAAGGTAACGAGGCAGTTGTTATCCCTAATAGTGAGGGGAAACGAACTACTCCTTCAATGGTCGCATTTGTTGAGAATGGTGAACGTAAAATTGGTGATCCTGCAAAACGTCAGGCAATTACTAACTCCGAAAAAACAGTTGCTTCAATTAAGCGATTAATGGGTGAAAAATACTCTAAGCTAGGGAAAGAAATCGGGCGCATGTCGTATAAAATTGTTGACGGCGGTAACGATACACCACGTATTGTTATTGATGATCGTAAATATACTCCACAAGAAATTTCTGCAATGACATTGCAGAAAATGAAAAAAACTGCAGAGGATTATCTCGGTCAAGAAGTGACAGATGCCGTTATTACTGTACCTGCATATTTTGACGACTCACAACGTCAGGCAACTAAGGAAGCCGGTGAAGTTGCCGGCCTTACTGTTAAGCGTATCATTAATGAACCGACTGCTGCTTCGTTGGCATATGGTCTTGATAAAAAAGATAAAGACATGACCGTTGCTGTATTTGACTTCGGTGGCGGTACGTTTGATATCTCAGTTCTAGATTTAGGAGATGGCGTTTTTGAAGTAAAATCAACAAATGGTGATACTCACCTTGGTGGTGATGACTTTGACCATGTAATTATTGATTGGTTGGTTCAGGAATTTAAAGATGAACAAGGTTTAGATTTAAGCAAAGACCCAATGGCTTTACAGCGTTTGAAAGAAGCTGCTGAAAAAGCGAAAGTTGAATTGTCATCTGCATTAAATACAGAAATTAACTTGCCATATATTATGCCGGTTGATGGTGTGCCAAAACACTTGGTTCGCAGCTTAAGTCGTTCAAAATTTGAACAACTTGCCGATAAATTAATTGAGGCAACTATTAAACCTTGTGAATTGGTTTTAAAAGATGCTGGTTTGAAGACATCAGATATTGACGAAGTGCTTTTAGTTGGTGGATCAACCCGTATTCCTGCAATTCAAGAAAAAGTGAAAGCTTTCTTCGGGAAAGAGCCTTCAAAAGGCGTAAACCCTGATGAAGTTGTTGCAATTGGTGCTGCAATTCAAGGTGGTGTACTTTCCGGTGATGTAAAAGATGTACTTTTACTTGATGTTACTCCATTATCATTAGGTATTGAAACTATGGGTGGTGTTATGACTAAATTGATTGAGGCAAACACAACCATTCCATCGAATAAATCGGAAACGTTTACAACTGCAGCGGATAATCAACCCTCAGTTGAAATACATGTGTTACAAGGAGAGCGTCCGGTAGCAAATAAGAATAAAACCATTGGACGTTTCCACTTGGATGGAATTCCACAAGCTCCACGAGGAGTTCCGCAAATTGAAGTTTCTTTTGATATTGATGCCAATGGTATTTTAAATGTTTCTGCCAAAGATAAAGGTACCGGAAAAGAGCAAAGTATCCGTATTGAGGCTTCAAGTGGACTCAGCGAAGATGAAATTAAACGCATGAAAGAAGAAGCTGAAACAAATGCTGAGCAAGACAATAAAGAAAAAGAGCGGGTTGAAAAAATCAATCAGGCAGATCAAATGATTTTCCAAACTGAAAAACAACTCAAAGAGCTTGGAGATAAACTCCCAGCTGATAAGAAATCTGAAATTGAAGATTCACTTGCTAAACTGAAAGAGGCGCATAAAGCACAAAATATTGAGGAGATTGATAAAACGATGGAAAAATTAAATACTGTTGTTCAAGCAGCTTCTCAGGATATTTATAATTCACAAAATGAGCAACAGCAAGGAGGCGCTGATCCAAATGCTCAAGCAGGTGCCGAGGATAGTGACAAAAAATCTTCTGGTGATGACGAAGTTACGGATGTAGATTTCGAAGAAGTAAAATAAATTCTCTCAACAATATATATGAAGAAAGCCGGCATTGTCCGGCTTTTTTTGATTAATGAGACGATAAATAGTAGAAAGTTTGTAAAGTTCATAAAGTAGGAAGTGTAAGTTGCTGTTAATAAACGAGGTAGGTCAATAAAATTCTATCAGGACTAAAGCCCATTTTATCCTTCATATCTTTATTAACCCCGACCTGAAGATCAGAGTTAAGCGTTTGCTCAACTAATACCATTAATTAGTGTCTGTCCATAATGTCCGATTTCTTCGTTATGTTCGTATTTAAAACAGTCGATCCGTCAGCTGGCGGAAACCCCTTGATTTTAAATACTTCACAAGCACTTCGGCCAAGCTCAGCATAACACCTCGAACTCGAACATTATGAATTAGACACTGACTCTATTGACAAGCTCTAATTAATCAAAATTGCAAGCAAAATACCGATGTAGATACAACACCGATAAGAGAAGCAAAACGTAGTATATCGGTAGTTTTGAAACACAATCGGTATAAAAATTTGGGAACTAATCAGTGTGCAAATTAGCGATAATATTTAAAGAAGGCAATATCTTTTGTCCATTTTTAATACAGGTGTCAGTAATTGACCTGAGGACAGAGAATAAATAAGCGCCATCGGGAGATTTAAACT
>JAYEFQ010000021.1:20634-24202 GCA_034658655.1 Bacteroidota bacterium | reverse complement strand
AAAATATGAAAAAGATATTGCTTCGATTTTTGATGCTTGGTGTTTTTGTTAGTTTATATTCTGCCAGCATTGCATGTACAAACTTTTTGGTGACTAAAGGTGCATCAAAAGATGGTTCAACAATGATTAGTTATGCTGCTGATAGTCATTTGCTTTATGGTGAATTGTATTACCGTCCTGCAGCCGATTACCGCAATGGAACAATGTTTAAAGTATATGAGTGGGATACCGGGAAATTTCTTGGTGAAATTCCTCAGGTAGAGCATACTTATACTGTGGTTGGTAATGTAAATGAACATCAGCTTGCTATTGGTGAAACAACTTATGGTGGTCATTCCGAACTCCGTGATACAACCGGTATTATTGATTACGGTAGTTTAATTTACTTAACCCTTCAACGTGCAAAAACGGCTCGTGAAGCAATAAAAGTAATGACAGAGTTGGTTGCAGAGCATGGATATTGCAGCTCAGGTGAGTCATTTTCTATTGCTGATGCAAATGAAGTGTGGTTAATGGAGTTGATTGGAAAAGGACCAAATAATAAAGGTGCTGTTTGGGTTGCTCGCATGATTCCTGACGGATATATTTCTGCACATGCCAATCAGGCGCGTATTACAACATTCCCCAAAATGAAAAAGAATAATTGGGATGATCCGAAACAAACCACTTTCCATTCAAAAGATATTATCAGTTTTGCTCGTGAAATGGAATATTTTGATGGGAAAGATGAGGATTTTAGTTTTTCTGATTCTTATGCACCAGTTGGATTTGGCGGGGCTCGTTTTTGTGAAATGCGTGTTTGGGCTTTCTTCAATGACATTACCGACGGTATGGATAAATATTGGGA
The DNA here is from genome assembly GCA_034658655.1 of Bacteroidota bacterium. Taxonomy (GTDB): domain Bacteria; phylum Bacteroidota; class Bacteroidia; order Bacteroidales; family ML635J-15; genus JAQIBY01. Next base: position 23,355 of record JAYEFQ010000021.1, on the reverse strand, counting down.
ATATGCAAAAGGTAATATTGAGCATGGTGAACACGGATATGCAAGTAACCGTATGCCCTTGTGGGTAAAACCAACTGAAAAGGTTGATGTTTATACCGTAATTGAAAATATGAGAAATCATCTTGAAGGGACTGAACTTGATATGAGCAAAGATATTGGAGCCGGTCCATACGGAAAGCCTTATCGTTGGCGTCCTTTAACTTGGGAAGTTGATGGTGTAGGATATTGTAATGAGCGTGCAACTGCAACTCAACAAACTGGATTTTCATTTGTAGCACAATTGCGTAGTTGGATGCCTAATCCGATTGGTGGAATTAACTGGTTTTCTGTTGACGATGCTTCAACCGCAGTTTATGTGCCTATTTATTGTGGAATTACAGAAAGTCCGAAATCATTTTCTGAAGGGTTTGGAAGCTTGATGGATTTTAATTACGATGCGGCTTTCTGGGTTTTTAATCTGGTCTCAAATTTCACTTATACTCGCTATAATCTGATTTATCCTGATGTTAGAGAGGTACAACAAAGTTTGGAGAAACGTTATATCAAAGAAACTATTGAAATGCAAGATAAATTGAAAATCATGTACGAGAAAAATCCTGAGGAAGCCATTGCAATGGTAACTGATTATTCCGTTAAAACTGCTAATAAAACGACAGAAAGATATCAACGCTTATTTGAATCACTTTTTGTTAAATATATGGATGGTAATGTGAAAGAAAAAGCAGAGCCGAAAGAAAATTACAAATATGTGAATCCGAAACTTGAACAACCTGGATATGGTGAGGCATGGTATCGTAAAATTATTGAAGAAACCGGTGATCAATTTAAAATGAAAGAATAATTTTAATTTATTGGTTATACTGCAAATTTAGTGGTTAATGGTTAATAATAGGAATGCTTTTATGAAATATAATTGATAAATAATTCCACTAAATTTGTAGTAGATCTAATTTATTTATGATTACCTGATACTGATTTATTGTTGAGTTGGATTAAATTAGATTTTATTGTGCCTGTCAGAAGAAATAAGTCTTAGAATTTTGCAAGGCAACAGTGCCCTTGGTTTTGAGGGTGATAGTTGTTTGCTTTCAGCGATAAATAAATGATTTTAGCTAGTTTGCGTTCCGGATTTTTAATAAAATAAAATGTTTGAAAAAGAATTTCATGAAAACTTGCACAGTTTGAAAAAATATTCGTAATATTGCAAGCCCAAAATGAAAGAATAATTAAAAGATTACAGCAATGGATTTAATGAAGGTTGTCGAGAAAGAATATAGTAATGAGAGTAAATTCCCTGAATTTAACGCAGGAGACACAATTACTGTATCATATAAAATTAAAGAAGGTGCAAAAGAACGTATTCAGGAGTTTCGTGGAGCCGTTATTCAACGTCGTGGCGAAGGGTTAAATCGTACCTTTATGGTAAGAAAACAGGCAGGAACGTTTGCAACTGAACGTATTTTCCCGGATAATTCTCCTTTTATTGAGAATATTAAGGTTGAAAAACGTGGTAAAGTACGTCGTGCTCGTATCTTTTATTTACGTGGATTAACAGGTAAAAAAGCCAGAATTAAAGAAAAAAGATTTTAATCATTTTTATGATATGTTTAAAAAGGATTGCTCCATGAGTAATCCTTTTTTTTGAATATAGTTTCCCTATTTCCTACTCGATTAGATATTGCTATTTTTTTTAAAGTTTTCATTTCAAAATATTTCATTGTAATTTTGCAGAAAAAGCATGCAGCAATCTTGGATTTCATATTTTTCAAATCTGGTGAAAGAAAATGGTGGCATTAATCTTGCTCAAGGCATTCCTGGATTTCAACCTCCTTCTGCATTGTTGAAAGCATTGCAAGATGCGTCAAATACTTCGATACATCAATATGCTCCTGGACTTGGGAATCATAAACTCAGAGCACATATTTCGAAAACATTTGAAGATAAAATTACCTCAGATTTTGAGTTTATGATAACGCTAGGTGGTACTGAAGCGATTCAACTTTTGTATTTGTACTTGCATAAACGAAATCATGGATTGCGAACTGCTGCCTTTTCTCCGGTTTATGAATCTTATATGCATTTACCACGAATATATGGTGATAGCTTTGAATCTATTTCCATTGAAAATCCTGATTTGCAAAAACGGCTTATACAGTTTTTTGCCGATTATCAACCGGATTTGTTTTTCGTAAATACACCCGGAAATCCGTTTGGAAGGGCATTGTCCCAGCCTGAGTTTGACTTGCTTCAATCGCTTTGTAATCAACATAATTGCTATTTGATTATTGATGCCGTGTATGATGTGTTTCATTTTGGAGAACCGCCATATTATCCGTTTAAACTGTTTACTGATAAAACCTTTTATGTCAATAGCTTTTCAAAACGATATAGTATTACTGGCTGGAGGTTAGGTTATTTTTTTACACATCATTCTCATTTTGATCAATTGTGTGATATTCATGATTTTACTGGGCTTTCTTGTCCTTCTGTTTTGCAGGAAAGCCTGGCGAATTTTTTAGATATCCCGAAGGTTGCAAGTTCTTATGTTGAGGAGATACGGCTGCAATTGCTCGAAAATTATCAAAAATCTGCTGCTTTGTTAAGGGCTAAGGGTTTTTTAGTTTCAAATATACAGGGTGGTTATTATATTTGGACAAAACTTCCTAGTCACATTAAAGATGGTCTGGAGTTTTCAAAATTTCTATACGCAACTCAAAAAAC
>JAYEFQ010000021.1:7992-20624 GCA_034658655.1 Bacteroidota bacterium | reverse complement strand
ATGAAAATTATATCCGAATTAATATCGCAAGAAATCCAGATGAGTTGAGGGCAGGAATTAGTGCTATATGTAGCGCTGTTTAATAAATTGCAAAATAATTTGTGAGTTCAGTCTAAAAGTTTTAAAGTTGAAAGTTTATAAAGTTATATTTCTGAGCATCAATTACTTGTAATAATATTTAGCTCGTGTTAATCTGCTTGTTGTCAGCGGGTTACGCCTTGGGAGTTACAAGCTTTATACTTTTTATATTCGTCTCATAAATCTCTAAAGTTATACCGGACAACAGTGATTCATTTAAATTTATCCGTATCGTTCAATCTGGATAAGTCTTTCTTTATCGACAATTTCAATGGATTTTTTATTGATTTTTATGATGCCCTCATCTTCAAATTCTTTCAGTATTTTAATACTACCTTCTAATGAGATTCCCGCAAAATCAGCAATGTTTTTTCTGTGAAGATATTGAAAGGGTGAGTCTTTTGCAAAATTCTTACCTCCTAAATACAATAGGGTAGAGGCCATTTTTCCGTGTGTCTGTTTTAGTGCAGAAGTTCTTAATTTAGCAAAAAGCTGTGATTCATCAGCAGAAACTGTTTTTAATAACTCATTGGAAAAACTAATATTTTTTTCGAGCAGCGATTTAATGTCAGTTTGCTCTATCATGCAAACTTCAGTGGTTTTGAGAGCTTGCGCAGAATATTGATAAATTTTACTGCCCCAGAGGCTTGATAATCCGATAAAATCGCCTTCTTTGAGTAATTTTACTGCAAGTCGTTTTTGTCCACCGCCTTCAACGTATAATTTAACCATCCCACTGGTAACAAACATAACATAGGTCGCAAAGGCGCCTTGTTTGCATAAGTTTTCTCCAGAGAAAAACTGAATTTGTATCTTATTTTCATTGATAAATTGCAACTCTTCTTGCAGTAATGTATTGAAACAGACTGACTTGTGTTCGCAATTTATGCAATTTTTAGTGTTTAAAAAGTCTTGCATGCACAAAGGTACAAATTTTGGAGAAATAATCGCTGTTTGTACATTTTGCTTATTGCTTTTACTTATTAGATTCTATTGAAAAGCTTGAGATGTCCCTTAAATATTGATTGAAAATCATACTATCAGGGCTAAAGCCCGTTGCTTCTTTCTTGTTCTTTCCTCCCCGACCTAGAGGACGGGGTTAATCGGCGAAAATACAATGGGGTTTAGCCCTGATATACATTTATGTACTATAATTGATAAATTGGTTAATTCTGAGTATCGCCATCGGTGTTTTCACCTTCAGTTTCTTCCTCGGCAATTTTTTTCTCATAATCTTCAATGGCTTTTTCGTTTAAAATATCTTCTTCGATAAGGATGTTATACCATTGAATTAGTTTCTTCATGTCAGCGAGACGTACTCTGTCTTTATCATAATTTGGCATGATACGATCCATAAAGTTTATCAATTCATCGTTTGATGATTTGTGTGATATAGTTTTTTTGCCGTCCTCTAATTCGAAAATGATATTGAAAACTTCGACTAATGTTTTTTCTTCAGTTTCAGTGTATATTGCGATATCTTCTAAAGCAGAGATTTTCGCAGTTGCAAAAGTCGGAAATCGTTTTTTAGTATCTAATGATTCAACAATTAAACTATTTCGTGCTTGGTTAACCATTTTGTAGAGTCCGGGTTTTCCGGCGATTGATAAAATTCCTTCCAAATACATAATTTTCTTCGTTTTATCTGATTAATAAATTAAGCAATATTGCGTTGTTCTTTAATTGTTTCGTAAGCTTCACTTACTTTTTGAAATTTATCTTTTGCTGATTTTTGAAAATCCTCTCCGAGATGCGCCACTTTGTCAGGGTGATATTTAACAGCCATTTTCCGATAGGCTTTTTTAATTTCCTGCTCACTTGCATCGGGAGATATTTCAAGGATTTTATAGGCAGCATCAGCATCTTTGACAAACATTGATTTAATTGAGATAAAATCTTTGTTATCGATTTTTAGCAGCCTGCCAATTTGTTCAATTTTATCGATTTCAGATTGAATGACTTTTCCGTCTGCTTTGGCGACCCCAAATAGTAGATGAATAAGTTGAAGCCTTTCGCTGTAAGGCATGTTGCGTTGAATTTGTTCACAAACATCTGGTAATGGGATGTCTTTTTTCAAAATGTCGCGAAGCAGAAGTAAGGCTTCTGCTGATTTTTCATGTCCAAAATTGCGAGTGAAAAAGGCTTTCACGTAATCCAGTTCTGATTTCATGATTTTGTTATCTGCTTTCATGACAGCAGCAATGAGTACAATCAGGGATGCTGCAAAATTGCCGCGTGCTGATCCATACATGCTACTTGTTTTTGTGCCGTCAAAAATACTCCCGATTGCAAATCCGAGAATTACGCCGATTGGTCCTCCGAGAACCCAGCCCAAGCCTGCACCGAGCCATTTTCCGTATTTAGCCATTGTGTGTTAATTTTTTATGTATTGTTAAAATTTGAGGAAGCACTTCTACTTCGTCGTTATTGTTTATCAAAAATGTTGCCAGATTTTTATGATTATTTGGATTTTCTTGTGATGCAAGCCGTTTTCTTGCCGTATCTTCATTTATATTATCTCTCAACATTATCCGCTTTAAGCGTTGGTTTTTATCTGTGAGAACAAGAATTGTTGCATCGAGCGTTTTGTACAAGCCGGTTTCAAAAAGGATAGCAGCTTCAATCATTACAATATCAGAATGCTTTGATTTTGCCCAGTTTTCAAATGTATTTCTTACTTTAGGATGAACAATTTTATTGATGAGTTCTCTTGCAGCCTTATCATTAAATACTAACTTGGATAATGCTGTTTTGTTGAGCTGATTGTCGGTATATACCTTTTCTCCGAAAGCGTGTATAAGTTTACTTTTTATTGTCGGTGAATTTGTCATGAGTGCGCGTGCTTCAGGGTCAGCATAAAATATTGGAATACCAAGATTCTTAAATGCCTTGGCGATGCTTGATTTCCCACTTCCTATGCCTCCTGCTATTCCGACTTTCATTTTTGCAATATATTTTTTTTCAGAATTATTTGCACTTCCTTGGGTGAGATTTCAATATTTCTTGTAAAATTCGGTTTTTGTGTGATAATTATCTTCGTTTTCCCTTGTTTTATCGTTTCAAAATCTGCTTGTAAGGTAAATTTATCTGGAGTAATTGTTTTAAATTCATTCATCGCCACTTGCATGGTAATGTTTGCATTGCCTGGAATACTAGTTGCTGTATGATTTGCAGGTAAGTTGATGATTTTTATCGGTACTTTTAAATTTGCTTCTGTATATGCTTTAACTCCTATTGATATTTGCACTCGATCTGGTTCCAATGAAATTCCAGGGATAGATTTTATTTTGATAAATCGGTTTAAATCGGATGTCATATTAAGAAACGATTTGTTTTCGGTTACTACATGATCAATATGTGCTAATTTTCCTGGAATACCTTGTATTTCTACACTGTCAGGAATTATTTTTGGTTCAGAAGTAATCATGTGCTGTTTTGCTGCAGTGTATTTAATGATTGATTTCACCGGAACTTTGCGAGTTTCAGCGGGTTCTGTAATTAAGTAAATGCTGTCAGGAAGTATGCGATTGAGAGTGACATCACCTTTTATCCGATTTTTCGCAATCTCTATAAGCTCATTGCTTAAAAGAAAATACACCCCTTCTGCCTTTTTTCTTAGTGGCACTTTATTCAAATCGATTTGTATGGGTGTTTTAGCATAGTTAATTTTATAACCGAGAATGTCGTATCCATGCCCCCTTACTTCAAAAAATAAATGATTTGGAAGCTGATTTTGTATTTGAGTATTTTCTGGCATATTTGTGAACACTACTTGGTATTTTAAGCGTTCAACATAATCTTTATTCAGAGCATTTAACACCCATAGAATGGATGAAATAAGAAGAAATAAACCGAAAATCAAAGAATTTCGGTTTATTTTAATTGTCTTTATGCGTTGAAACCAGACAAGTAATATGTTGGTTTTATTTTCCACTCTAAATTATTGTTTTTGTTGTGGTGCTCCTATCGGATTTACTGTTGATTTTTCAACGGTTATCACTACGTTGTCAGATATTTCAACATCAATAGTGGTTTCATCCATTGCTTTTATTTTGCCATGAATTCCACCGGCTGTTACAACTTTATCTCCTTTGCCAAGTGATTCACGGAATTTCCGCATTTCTTTCTGGCGTTTCATTTGCGGACGAATCATGAAAAAGTAAGAAACAACGAGGATTAGAATCAGAAAAATAAAACTCTGATATCCGCCTCCTTCTTGACCCTCTGCAGGTGCTCCCATTAAAATAATTCCTAAAATGTTCATATAATTTTCAATTTTAAAGTGTTACTAATTTACGATACAATATTACAAAGAATTCTTAACTCTTCAGTTTTTGGTTGAGTATTTGCAAAAACTTTGATGGTTTTATTTTGTTCACCGCTTCTTCCGTGGCTATCAAAAATCACTTCAATGTTTCCTGTTTCTCCCGGTTTGATGGGTTTTTTAGAGTATTTTGGCGAGGTACAGCCACATGATGCTTTCACATTGCTGATAATTAATTCTGATCCTCCGGTATTGGTGAATGTAAATGTGTAAGATACTTTTTCGCCTTGAATTACTGTCCCAAAATTATATTCCTTTACGGGAAAATCAAACTCAGGAATTGTGTTCATATCTCCATCTCCATCTGCACTAATTGGATTGTGAACATCTTCTGTTGAAATTTCTCCGTCAGAATTGCCATCTTGATTTGTGTTTTCGTTGCAAGCACTTGCAAGCAATATAATTAATGCAAAACTAAGGATGATATTTATCTTTTTCATTTTTTGTAATTTTTTGTAAAAATACAATTTTATCATTCGTATGACAAATATATTATGAATTATCAACTAAGCCTCTTGCAGATTTGTTGATTTTTTCTTCTGCTTTGAGTGCCGTGACAATTTGATCAAGTAATCCGTTTATAAATGCATTGCTTTTTTCTGTGCTGTAAAATTTGCTGATTTCCAAATATTCGTTGATGCTAACTTTAATAGGAACATCTGGAAGGTGTATGAATTCAGTAATTGCTAACTTCATGATAATTCTATCAATAATAGCAATACGCTCTACATCCCAATTTTTGCTGTGATGGTTGATTAATGCTTCGAATTCACTATCGTTTTTCATTGCATTTATTAGCAATTGTTTCCCAAACCGTCGATCTGCTTCGCAACTATATTCTTTCATAATTAAGAATGTATCGTTGGTTGGTCGTTTAAATCGCATGATGGATTTTCCTAATAAACTGCTTGCGAATCCAATGTCATCATTCCAATAAATGCCATGTTCCTCAATGAGGCTGTCGAGGGTTTCGTTTTCCGGAAAATACTCACGAATTATAAATGCAATGATTTCTTTGTGTTCCTGCAAACTGACGCTTTGTTTTATCATATAGCGCTGATATTCAGTTGTTGAGGCAAAGTCGTCCCACATGCTTTTGATTAAAATCTTATGTGCATCATATGGAATTCGAGGTGCTTTGGTTTGGTTTTTAAAATAATCTGCATTCCGAATTCCTTTAATTACCGGATTGTTAACAAACCTACGATTCGGGTTTAAATCCGCTTCGGTCGGAAGTCGTTTTTCCAGTGCTGTTGCTATTTTTTGCTCAGCATAATCTGCCATATAAGTAATGATGGACAATAATTCATAATACAGTTCCAGACTGTGATGAACACTGTTATCCAACTCTTTAACAGCAAGTTCTAAATCGCCATTTTCTCTTAGCAGATTTGAATAATAAACCTGCATTACTTTAATTCTTAATAATCGTCTGCTAATCATTCTTGAGAACCTTTTTCGACTGCAAAGCTGCGTATTTTTTCCTTGCTGTGCAATTTTTTTTTGATTCCTTTTTTATTTTATCAAAATCCTTTTTATATTTGTCAGTAAAGACTAATAAAGCTATGGCGATGCAAGGTAATGATTCAAAAGACAGACAAGAGATTTTTTCGAATGTTGTTAGGGCAGGAAGACGTACGTACTTCTTTGATGTTAAGAAAACTAGAAAAGGAGATTTGTATCTGACAATTACAGAAAGTAAAAAAGTGTTTGATGATGGAGGAAAGTTTCATTTTGAAAAGCACAAGTTGTTCCTGTATAAAGAAGATTTTGATAAATTTTCCGAAGCATATGACAATGTTGTGAATTTTATTGATGAGAATGTTGATGATTTTCTTGAAAATCCTGATATGGAAAGTCCCAATCAAAAATCTGAACCAGTTAATGATGTCACAGATGTTGATGGAGATAAATCTGATAATGAGTCACTTGAGACAGGTGATACAACGTCCGATGATTTTACGGATGTTGATTTTGATGATTTAGATAAATCATAGTCTGAATTAGTGTTTGTAAACTAATTTGCAAATTTTAGTGAGCCATTGCTCATCAATTTCTGTGAAACTGTTTTTGGTTTCACTATCTACATCTATAACTCCAATGATTTGTTCTGATGCATTATAAATGGGTATTACAATTTCCGATTGTGATTTTGTGCTGCATGCAATATGTCCGGGAAAATCATGCACATTTGTTATAAGTAAGGGAGATTTTGCGTCAATTGCTGCCCAGCAAACACCGGTATGCGCTTTGAGCTTTAAGCAGGCAAGTGGTCCTTGATATGGCCCCACTAAAAGCTCATTGTTTTCATTTAGCAGATAAAATCCTGTCCAAAAATAATAATCAAATTTATGATGTAAAATAGCGGAAATTGTTGCCATGCGCGATATGGGATTGTGGATTTCTTCGATTAATTCGGAAATCTGTCTGAAAACCCGATCATATCGTGCTGCTTTTTTACGATTGTCCATTATATTTCTGTTTGTTTAAACAAAGCTACTGATTTTTGGTTTCTTTTAAAAATTACTGTTGTTCGATAAAAATATAATAATGAATCTCTAAAGTTATACCGGACTTAAAAAGATAAGACAATGAAATATTTAGTAATTTTAATGGCGGTTATGATGACTGGAACAATACAGGCACAAAATTCTTTTTATGATTTGAAGGCCGAAAATATTACCGGTGAAATGGTGGACTTTTCTCAGTTTAAAGGAAAGAAGGTTTTGATTGTAAACACCGCCAGTAAGTGTGGATTTACTCCTCAATACGAAGGGTTACAAAAATTACATGCGGATTTTGCTGGCGAAAATTTTGTGATTATTGGTTTTCCGTCAAATGATTTTAAGAAGCAAGAACCCGGTACTAAAGAGGAAATTCAGGCGTTTTGCGAGAAAAATTACGGCGTAGAGTTTTTGATGATGTCAAAAGTTGTTGTTAAAGGGAAAGATAAACATCCAGTTTATAAATGGCTAACCGAAAAAGTAAAAAACGGAGTAAAAGACTCTAAGGTATCATGGAATTTTCAGAAATACATGATTTCCGAAACAGGTGAATTGATTGAGGTATTTTCCTCAAAGGTAAAACCTCAGGATAAGAAAATTATTTCGGTAATTATTTCCTGATAGAACCTTTTTGCATGTTGTACATTGTTTTATTTCCCATGTGTATGCAATCCGCACTCTTTTTTTGAATTATTTTCCCACCACCAACGGCCAGCGCGAAAATATTCGCCTGGTTTTATTGCTCGTGTACAAGGTTCACATCCGATACTAACGAAACCTTTGTCGTGTAAGCTGTTATATGGAATATTTTCTTTTTTTAGAAATAATTCAACATCTTCCAATGTCCAGTCAATGAGTGGGTTAATTTTGTAGAGACTGTATCCTTCATCCCATTCCAGCATTTCCATTTCTGTGCGGTTTTGATTTTGATCTCTACGAATACCAGTAATCCAGCATTCCATGTTTTTTAATGCTCTTTTCAGCGGCTCTACTTTACGGATATTGCAACATTCTTTCCGATTTTCAATAGACTCATAAAAACTATATGGTCCTTTTGTGCTTAGCAGGTTTTCAACGGCTTCGTGTTTTGGAAAGAATACCTCTATTTCTCGGTCATAACGATCGCGAGTTCTGTTGAATACTTTATAGGTTTCTTCAAACATACGACCTGTGTCAATTGTTACAACACGTACTGGAATATTATGTGTGAAAATAAAGTGTGTTAGTACTTGGTCTTCAATGCCGAAACTTGTTGTGAATATAAGTTTCCCCGGAAATGCGTTTGCTATAATTTGTAATGTTTCCGGAATGGATTTTTCTTTAATATCTGCTCGTAATTCTGTTAATTTTTTCATTGTATGCTTTTTGGTGATGTTAATTTAATGCGTTTAATGATTTTTCTGCGAATCATTGAATTTCTGCGAATAATTACTCGCATTTTTCCCCAACGTATGCTTGTCCACGCTCTTTCATGAAGAAAATATAAGAGCATTTTAATTCCCGATTCTGCAACTGCTACACCTGTTGCTTTTTCAAGCGCATTGGGGTCTGTGCCAAAAAATATCATTGCCAATGCAAAAGTCGTAGCAGATGCGATTATTCGCCATGTGATTGCTTTTAAAACACTCTTTACAGGGCGATCACGAACTGTTGAAATTCGTTCTGCCTTCTGTTTTGCCTTGCGCTTGGCTCGTGCTGCTCTATAGGCTTTTGATTTTTGTACCATATTTTTACTTGTTACGCAGCAAATTTAAAGACGTGAAAGTAAAAATTATTCCCTAAGTAAAAGTACTTATTTTTTAAATGACTGTATTTGAAGATTTTATCTGTGTTTCTGTGGTGGAGTTACACTTTATCTGTTGAACAAAGCGGATTGCAAAATTGTTACCTGTATAAATGTAAACATGAAATTAGTATTGTTTTTTATTATTGTATCGACATTTAATTTCATCCTTATGGCTCAATCAGAAAACAATGAATACAGACAACTCACTGAAGAGGAAAAACGAGTAATTATCCATAAAGGAACTGAGCGTCCTTTTAGTGGTGAACATGAAGAACACTGGGAACGTGGAACTTATGTTTGCAAACAGTGTGGCGCGGAATTGTATAAGTCAGAAACAAAGTTTGATGCGCGTTGCGGATGGCCGAGTTTTGATGATGAAATTTCTGGTGCGGTAAAACATGTTCCTGATGCAGATGGGCATCGTACTGAAATTATTTGTGCAAATTGCGGCGGACATCTTGGGCATGTCTTTGTTGGAGAGAAATTTACTGATAAAAATACTCGACATTGTGTGAATTCAATTTCTTTGATGTTTATTCCGGAATTAAAGACGGATTAATTTCTCGTATAATTTCTTGTAATTCACCAATAACCATGGCCGTAGCTCCCCAAACAATATGTTTTTGAGTAAAGAAACAGGGCGTTGTTACTTGGTATTCGCGTACAGGAATTTCCTTTATGCGCAAACTTTTAATTAGCGGCAAAAGTGGGGTTTGAATTAAACTTGCAACTTCATGCGGATCCCCTATTAAATTGGGAATTCCTTTATGCCATGCGACAACCGGTAAAATAGTGAATCCGCTAATGGGTATTTCTATTGGACTGAGTTGTCCAAGTAGTTCTAGCTCGTTTGGTTTTAATCCGACCTCTTCTTCTGCTTCACGAAAGGCTGTTTCGATTTGATTTTCATCAAATTCTTCATGTTTTCCACCGGGAAATGCAATTTGACCAGAGTGTGGACTGGTATCTTGTGTGCGCTCAATTAAAATTGTCATTAATTCATTATTGTCTTCGTAAAGGCAGGCTAGTACCGCGCCTTTGCGCAGTGTGTTTTTACTTTTATAGGATATGTTTGGTAATCCTTTTAATGGCATGAAATTTTGTTGCGTTTTCCAGCCCGGTAGCGTGTTTTTGAGTCGTTGTTTTAGCTGTGATATGAATTGTTGATTTGTCATTTAAAGTGGTTTTAAAAAGATTGGATTAATGCTTGTGTAAATTTAAACGTCAGAATTCCACTGACAATGAGTTTTAACACGATGCCAAATAGCAATCCGACGAAACTCCCAAGTGCTGATAAAAATGCCCGTTTGTGTTTTTCATTAGTTGTTAGTCCAGCATTTTTTATTTTTCCGGCTTTTGTTTCAAAATAAAGAATTTCACCAAGTAGCGCACCTAAGAATGGTCCAATAAAAATTCCGATCGGACCAAAAAACAGCCCGATGATGAGTCCTATGACAGAACCGCGGACTCCCCACTTGGTGCCACCCATTTTTTTTGTCCCGATGACGGGAATAATGTTGTCCACAACGGTAATTACAATTGCGATAACCAACCAGATAATTAAAAATTCGGTTGAAAATTGTATGCGTTCAGTAAGATGCAGCATTAAAATTCCTATCCAACTAATTGGAGGCCCTGGTATAACAGGTAATACACAGCCGATTAAGCCGATGATTATTAAAATAATGCCAAGTACGATTAGAAATATTTCTAAAAACATATGTTGCTTTTATTAATCGTAAAACCGTAGAAGTTTATCTCTGTTCATTTCAACAGCTACACTGCTTCGAAACGAGCCTTTGTGTTTGTCGTGATGCTTACAAACAACCTCTAATTCATGAACTGTAATTCCTTTTTTAAGGCTATCAATAATTAGTTGTTGTCCAACTCCTGATTTTGTGGAAACATCTTTTGCAATTTCACGAATGAGATTTCGTTTTGCAATATGTAGCGCTTTTTCATATGCAACATCCTGTTTTGCACTGTAGGCAACACCTGAGGCTCTGAATGAAGTTTTGTCTGTTTCAATATGCTCACAAGTAAGTTTGCGATTGCATGCTATAGTATTTAGCATAACAAACGCAAGTCCAAGGTGTAAAAGCGTTTTAATTCTCATTTTCTGCGTCGTTATCAGATGTGGCGTCATCTGTTGTTTTAATTTTCTTTTCAAACTGTTGCGCCATGTTTTGATTTTTTATTTCCGCTAATTTAGCTATTTCTATTGCATTTACAAAAAACCTAATTCAATTATTTTTTTCGTGATGCTTGTTTTTTGAAATACGTGTAAAATAATGTTTTGGATCACCCCATTCATTATGCCCAATACTGTCCCCTGCAGCATGAATGTTTTTTTCTAAAGCTTCAATGTAACGATCCGTTTCTTCATTAACTGTTGGTTTGTTTTTGTAAAGATGATAATTCTCGTGATATTTTACCGGTGTAAGGTTTGGCATAATGACATTGGCTCCTGCACGTAAGGCCATTTCTCTGCCTTGCGGATGGATTGCCTGCAGTGCTGTTGCAGATGCAATGTTAATATCTTTCATTATAATGCGCAGAATTGCAATCATACGCAAGCTAAGCTGAAATCGATCGTCAATCGGCATTAGCTGATTTTTATATTGATATAGTGGCGTTTCGTTATGCTCAATGTACGGTCCCATTCCACACATATCTATATCAAAATTTTGCATGAAAATTAAATCATCTGCTAAATGCTCAATCGTTTGAAATGGCATGCCAATCATAACGCCAGTCCCAGTTTGGTAGTTTAAGTTTTGCAATCGTTTTAAGTTTTCTAGGCGGTAATCAAAACTGTGTAACGTATCAAGCGGGTGGATTTTATTGTACAGCGATTTTGTGGAGCTTTCTATTCGCAATAAATATCGATGTGCTCCTGCATTAAACCATTCTTGAAAGACTTCCTCACTTTGTTCCCCCAATGATAAGGTAATTCCAGGAGGATTATCAGGATATGTACTTTTTATGGTTTTTAGTAGGTGCGTAATTCGGTCAGTAAATGACTTGTTGTTGCGTTCTCCGGCTTGAATCACAAGAGAGCCCCAATTGTGATCCATTGCAAATTTCACTGCGCCCATTACTTCTTCGTCAGTCAGTTCATAGCGATCCACTCCTTTGGTGCTGCGACGGATTCCACAGTAGTAGCAGTTTTTGCTGCAGATATTAGAAAATTCAATTAATCCTCTGAAGTAGGTTTTCCGACCCACGTATTTAGCTTTTATTTCATATGCTTTTTTGAAAAGTTGTTGTTCATCCTCGCCACTCAGTGAAAGCAAAGAAATCAAGTCGTTTTTATTAAATGATGACTTATTAAGTAAGCTGTTTAGATTTTTATTCATACGACAAATATAAAATTTAATTAATCTGCTTACAATTATATTTTCATTTTCCCATCGAATAACATTTTTTTTAATCGCCTCCCGAAAGCTTTCGGAACGCATCCACATTTTCATTTTCAACCGAATGACAATTGTTTCCCCAACCTTTAACTAAATTGTTACTTTTTGATTAAGTTTTCAAAAAAATGACATGAAAATCAACTTGTCGTATGTGTGATTTTTTTTGTAAAATGACTTAGTATGTTGATATATAGTGTTTAAGCTTGTTTTGGTGGTGCTTAAAAAAAATAAAATGTCCTAACTTTGTCTTATTGACATAAATCAATTTTGCTTTATATTGTGACTAATTATTAGATAAGGGGATTGATTATGAAACGATATTTATTTCTCACATGTATTTTGTTTGTTTTAAGTGCACTCGCATTTTCACAAGTTGAAAATTCAAATAAAGGTTTACGAATAAATCATAATGAAAACGGAGCAGTGCGGAGTAGCAGTGAAGCTGCTAATGCTAACACGCTCTTGTTGCAAAACAATGAGCAAACAAAGTGTGCAGAAATATTCGAAAATGATGCCATTTA
>JAYEFQ010000021.1:0-7892 GCA_034658655.1 Bacteroidota bacterium | reverse complement strand
ATCATGCCATCAGATGGTTTTGGCTCTCACTCACCGGCTGACCCACTGGAATGGAATGCTGTCGGTAATGCCACTTCATACGATGTATATTTTGGGACAAGCTCAAGCCCTTCTTTTGTTACAAACATAACTGGAACGAGCTATTCTCCGACGCTGGCTGAGAGCACTACCTATTACTGGAAAGTTGTACCTAAAAATGCTTATGGTGAGCCCACAGGATGTGCGGTTTGGGAGTTTACTACCGGTGCTGCTCCCGCCAATGGGGATTACCGGACAAGGTTCACAGATGCAAATTGGTATGGCTGGAACAATTCCGACAACTGGGAAGTATTTAATGGAAGTTCATGGAATGTTGCAACGACATTACCGGGCTCCACAAACAATGTGCTTGTACAATCCGGCTCTCAATATGTGGTACTTAACAATCCTATGACTGCTACAGGAACACCAGCCACATGTGAAAATTTACGCATTGAAGGAACCCTTCAATTCTGGAATGGGCTTGATGCTTCAACCGATGCATACGGGGATCTTGACATCTATGGAAATTTAGATATCATGCCCTCTGGCACACTTGAGTCCTTTATGAATGTTACCAACATTGAAGCTGTATCAGCCATTAATATGGTAACCGGGGGTGACATAACCAATTATGGAGAGTTGATGCTTTACGATGAATTTAACGGAGCCTCTTACACCCATGCCTGGATAACATTTTACGGTAGCGCTGAATCAAATCTAACACTCGCATCAGGTTCAAGCACAAGGCTTTTCTACATCCAGTTAGCTAAAGACAACCCCTCAGACATAGTAAATTTCAACATCAATGAAGATTTTCTTGCCGTCAATGATGAATACAGTGGTAACAACGGCTTTTTAAAATCTTACAATGTAAACTCCTGGGATGAAACACCAACAGGACACCTCAAAATAAGCGGCTCATATTCTAAAAACAATCCGGTATGGTTTATGGGTTTAACAACCTATAGCTTACTATTCACCACAAGTGACGGCATAGCATCCAACCTGACTGTGGAAATTGATAATCCAAATTTTGGTGTAATGGCACAGAATGTTACATTTAATCTTGCTGGAAAATTGATTGTTTCACAAGGGCAATGTGATATTGGAGCTACCAGTGGAAATGTTGGCGGTGTTGACCAATCACAATACTATCTTAACATCCTTAATGGGGGGCATTTAGAAATTTCCGGAGGCACATTAAACACAAGAGCAGGGGTTGCAGGCAATGGAACTCATTATTTTACAATGACTGACGGCTATGTTAACGTAGGCAGAAATGCCAATGCTTCATCACGAGGACTATTTGATCTTCAGGAAAATCCGCAGGTCACCATCAGTGGTGGAAAAATCACCATGACAGATTATAGATATGTTAGTAATAATACTGCCTACAGAGTAGATAATGGCAATATAAATATTACAGGGGGTACATTGCAAATAGGGACAAGTCTAACACCACCGCTTACTAATGGGGAATCATTTTCAATACAAGGCCCCACACCCTCTATTGAACTATACACTGATGGATCAACAATTACAAATAATGCCATCATGTGGGATGACGTTCAGTGTTACGGAAATCTGGATATTCCGGAGTATTGTGGACTTTCAATTTACGATCAGGATAGCGGCGATATACCCCACACGTTCTCAATTACCGGAGACATCAACCATGAAGGCAATATATGGGCAGAAGTTGAAAATTCAAAAATACTATTTAACGGATCTTCTGCTCAGACTTTCCATACAACCGGAGCTTACAGTGATGTGTTAGGAGAAGCTGGTATTTCAATAGTAGAAGTTGATAATCCGGCAGGCGTTCAGTTAACTGGTTTAAGCACTGCAGTAACTAAAAATTTCATCAATACAAACGGGACTTTCCATATTGGAGATTGCTCGTTAGGGCTGTCAGGCATTGTAACAAGGACAAATGGTTACATCGGGGGTAATAGCAATTCTGAGCTCTACATCACAGGAGATGGAACGCTTGGTAATTTATATTTTGACCCAACATCTGAAAATTTAAACCTTTTAGAACTTGACAGACAAAACACAGGGATTGTTAGCTTAGCCACTGACCTAAATATTTCGGGATCAATCAATTTTATTAATGGAACATTATACACATATCGCGATAACGACATCAATAATGAAAGTGATACATTATATCTGGCTTCCGATGCAGAATTAATCGGTGAGAGTAATAATTCGTACCTGTATGGAGCTGTTTCTATCAGCAATGCAACTTATCCACAAACCTTATTGACAGGACCTGAACCTTTTGACACCGATTTCCTTGTACATGATATAAACACAGTTACGACAACAGACTGGTATGCTCCAAATTATAATACTCCTATTATACATGAAGCATCTGGTGGTTGCCCAGACGGTAGAATTGGTTACTCAGGCAACTGGAATAATTACTGGGGTAACTTTGTAAGGCTACCCGAAACAGATTTTACTGGTTATGATCAAATCAGCCTGACATTTGATGTTTCACACTCATATTTTGCGTCGCAAACAGACGACTGGATGCGTTTTTACATGTGGGCAGACGGAGGTTATGAAAACAATGTGGTTTCTGTGAAAATTGATGGTGTGGATGTAACTTGTGATGACCCCATACCGAGTAACGGAACAGGATTCCAATACACGGAAGCCCGTTCCTGTGCATCCGTTGAAGTAATATTTGACATTTCAGCCATTACAGACAAAACAAATATTTTGCTTTACCTGGAAGCGTATTGTAAGTATAATAATGGAAATGAATTTTATACCTACTTTGATAATATTTCTGTCAGTGGCGTTCAATCAGGAACAGTTAGCCCTGATTTTGGAAATGTATGGGCTATCATGAATAATCTGAACGAGGATTTGGGCGATATTACAGTAACACGTGTAACCGGAGCAGATGGACAAATGACTATCTCGGATGCAACATCAATTGATTGTCATTGGGATATCCAAACAGGAAATCAACCAACAACACTAGTAAATATGAGTTTTAGATGGTTGGACTTATTTGATAACGGACTTACTACAACTGAAATGTTGGTTTATACACTTCACGATCCAAATCCTTGGGAAGATGTTGGATCTCCCGTTTCTGTTAGTGGAAATCCTAGAACAATTTCTGCTGATGCTAATCAATTTTCTAAATGGACAGTTGCTAAAAAGAATGAAGTACTTCCTGTCTCACTCCTCTATTTCAATGTTCAGTGCAACGGACACAGCAAGGAGTTTAGCTGGGCAACGGCAAGTGAAACCAATTCTGATTATTTCCTGATTATGGAGTCGAAGGATAATGTGAATTTCAAACCCATTGGAAAAATTCAGGCGGCTGGGCAATCTTATCAAACAAAAGAATACCAATATGTAGTAGAAGGCCTTTCGGATGATGCCTATTATCGCTTAAAACAAGTGGATTTTGATGGCAGCTCAGAAAGCTTTTCAATGATTTATAATAGTTGTGAGCAGGATAATAAGTGTGAAATTTCTGTTTATCCGAATCCGTTTGATGGCAGTGAATTGAATTTATTGAGTTCTGCTTATATCGGCGAAAGCCAAATGAATATTTACGATACAAGCGGCAGGCTCATTCGCAAAATGCAATATAATTTAGAGAAGGGGAGAAATGCGGTGCGTTTTGAAAATCCGCTTGCTCCAGGAGCTTATCTGCTTAAAATTCAAGATAATACTAGTAAATACAAACCAGTGCAAATTATTGTGAGATGAGGAAACTTTATATATTGAATTTGATTTTATTGCTATCTTTCTCAGGAATTGCTCAAACCGTGCTGTTTAGTGAGGATTTTGGAACATCATTTCAGGACATTTTTTCCGGCACAAACTGGGAGTGCAAATACAGTTCAGCTAGCTCATACAACACAAGTAGTGGACCCTGCTCATCAAGTGGTAATTACAGTTATTATCTAAATGGTTCTGTATCATACATTACAACCAAACAAATTACACTTGGTGCCAGCGGAAATGAACTAAGTTTCGATTATTCGTTTAACTATTACTCATTTTCAAGTCCGGAAGTACTGGTTTCCACATCTGCTGCATGCGGGAACACTGGAACAGATATTACTGGGGGGACATTGGTTCCGACCACATGTGATCATGTCTCTTATGATTTGGATGCCTATGCCAACCAAACCATTCGGCTCATCTTTTACTCCAATACATCAAGTGAAAACTTCTATTTCGATAATGTAGAAGTTATTTCAGGCGGTGGAGGCGGCACAGGCTCCGGCTTAAAATGGGCAGACACATTCAATGATAATAATACGGATTTGGATTTCACAGGAAACGATGGTGATGAAGATTATAGCAGTGCCACATGGAATCTTGTGGATGGTGCATCCATAGAAAATTCAGGCTCATATACTGTTAATTATAACGAAACCGAAGCTTTTAACACAACAAGCGATGACAATTCCGGTTATGCTGTTTTACTTGATAAAAATGAATCGCTGGAATCTCCTACTATTGATCTGAGTGCAGAGGAAAGTTTTAAAGTAAGTTTTTATGCCATGAAGCAAGGTGGCTCTGCAAACTGGAATTCGTGGACAGAGTTGCCTCTGGAATATTGGGACGGTTCTGCCTGGCAGACGCTGCAAGCCATCAAGAATGATGCTATGGCCACAAGTACAGAAAATGACTACTTCCTCGAATCAGGTTTTGGTTATCATTGCTTTACAGTGTATAAAAGTAGCAGCAGCCCGGGAAATTATTATTACTCATCTGCTCCACATGTCAACAGCGCTTGCTTTCACAGCGATTTTAAACTGAGGTGGCGATTATATGAGTTTTCAAGTTCTGATTATCCTCAGGTTTATATTGATAATATTACTTTCCGTGCTGATGATAATGGAGAATCTGTAATACCATGTGGAATATCATATTGGAATGGACCTGATGCAACAGGATATGGCCAAGATGTTGAAGCCACAGTTGATGATCATTCAAAACGCGGCCTTGAAGTAGAAATTGATAGTCCCTGGGAAACCGGCGATCCGGATTGGAGTAATTATTATAATGACGGAAATACAGGTGTGGATGATGTTTATGTCATAATGTATGCTGTCATATCAGAACAGAAAATTTCTACTAACAATGCTAAAGTATTTTTTATTTTGCCGGATGCAAAAACGACATATAGCGAAACAATGTCTATCGACAATAGCTATACAGGTCCCGGATTTCTGTATTATAAAAAAATCCTTGCAGATTGTAGTGGTAATTCAAGTGGAACGTACGATACAGGGAACGGCATGACTTACTATTTCCTATTTGAGTACAGCAGCGATTTCCGACCTGTATATTATGATTTAAATTCAAGTGGCATAGAAATGGGTGGAGGAGCAACAGATGTGGCTGAGTTCATGAATCCTGAAGTTTGCTCAGCAGTCCTCCCTGTTGAACTCCTGAATTTTGATGTCGTCTGTAAAAACAATAGCATCGAATTTAACTGGTCCACCGCATCTGAGATAAATGCCGATTATTTCCTCATTTTACGATCAAATGACGGAATAGATTTCACTCCTATTACCCAAATTTCAGCTGCTGGAAATTCAAGTCAAGAAGTTGATTATCAGTATGTCCTAAATGAGTTGGTTGATAATACCACGTATTTCCAATTAGTACAGGTGGACATGGATGGTACGCATCATGATTGGGATATAAAATCGGTGAATTGCGGTGATTTTAAAAATATTCAATTAAAAATTTTTCTAAATCCAATAAATAATGGTATCTTTAACCTGTTTTCAAGTACACGATTAACAAATGTAAGGATACGTGTTTTTTCATTGGATGGAAAGTTGATTTTTGAAACAGAAATGACTTTAAATCAAGGATATAATGAAATAATTCATGGTCAAGAATTAAAAATAGGAACATACGTGATTTCTATTGTCGGAAATCGGGTTTGTGAAAAATTAAAAGGAATTGTCAGATAGATAGATTAATTATGAGAAAGACAGTACATTTTTTAGGAGGTTTAATTTTTGTTGCACTGCTTTTTGTAGGCTATTCAGCAAAATCACAATTGTTTTATAATAATGGGGCAAGCGTTACCGCAAAAGAAGGTGCCATTGTGTTTGTCGATGGGATTGTTCAAAACCAAACCGGACAAATTGAGGTTGAGGAAAACACCGGAAATAATGCCGAATTCATTATTCAAGATAATTTTGTGAATAATTCAACTGCTGGTGGCAATGGATTTTATCGCGTGCTTGGAGATTGGATTAACAACAACATCTTTAATGCCGGAACAGGAACTGTGTTTCTCGAAGGAGGAAATCAATTGCTCGACGGAAGTGTTTCAACAACATTTAATAACCTGACTTTGGACGGAACTGGGCTAAAAACTCAAACTATCGACCAATTTTGCGTTGGAATTCTTGATTTGAAAAATTTGGAATTGCAAAATGAAACCTACGGATTCTTTGTCCAAAATACAGATGTTAATGCAATTATCCGTACTAGCGGGTTTGTGTCAGCACTTAACGGCGGATTTCTATCGAGACAAACCAATTCAGCGGCAGTTTATCTTTTTCCTGTTGGTTCAAGTGTTGGTACTTTACGTTATCGTCCAGTTGAATTAACACCCGATAATGCAACAGCTAATACATATACCGTTCGTATGGCAAATGTGGATGCTACTACCGAAACTTTTGATAGAAGCAACATAGAATCAGGCATCTGCGAAATCAACCCATTGTTTTATCACCAGATCGATCGTTCTGCCGGAACCGCAGGCATTGATTTAAGCATTTTTTATGATGAAAGTACTGATGGTACATGGGATGGCATTTCCAACTGGACAAGCGTTCCTCAATGGGATATCGTCAGCGGAAGCACTACAATAAACGGAGTACCCTTAGATGAAGCTTATGTAAACGCATGGAATGATTTTTCCCAGATTCCTTACGGATTGTACACAATTCTACCTGATCCAAGTATAACTGACCCTGGCAGTTTTTGTGAAAACGATGCTGCTACAGACCTTAATGCAGCAACTGCAGGTGGAACATGGTCTGGTACAGGAATCACCAATGCAACAAATGGAACTTTCGATCCGACATCAGTTACACCAGGGACATACACTATCACTTACGACGTGGGCACAGGAAGTTGTACCGATTCCGACCAGATTGATATTACTGTCAACCCTATTCCCGATGCAACAATTACCGATCCCGGTGATTTCTGCTCTGACGATGCTGTTTTTGATTTAACCGCAGCAACTGCAGGTGGAACATGGTCTGGCACCGGAATTACCAATGCGACAAACGGAACTTTCGATCCATCCACAGCGAATATCGGTGTAAACAATATTACATACCAAGTTACTGTTAGTGGGTGTGTTGGTACAGATAATATTTCGATTCAAGTTAATGCACTTCCAAATGTAAATACAGGAGCTGACTTTGACGTATGCGAAGGTGACAACATTAACCTTTCTGAAACCGGTGGCGATGCAACAAGCTGGACATGGACAGGTCCCGGAACATTTTCTCCGGATGCCACTACCCAAAATCCTTCCATAACAAATGCAACTCCTGCCAATTCAGGGACTTATGCAGTTGAGGTACAGGATATTAACGGTTGTATTGCAAGCGATGATGTACTTGTGACGGTTAATGCTAATCCAACAACACCTGTAGTTACTACAGATTGTTCAGGCGGTGCAGATAATGGAATTATTACCGTAACTGCACCCCTTGGTGGAAATTACGAATATAGCATTGATGGAATCACTTTTCAGGCAGGAACAAGTTTTGGTCCACTTACTAATGGAACATATAATTTAACGGTTTTAGACACAAATACAGGATGTACAGCAACACTAACAT
>JAYEFQ010000020.1:0-5857 GCA_034658655.1 Bacteroidota bacterium | reverse complement strand
CTTTATGCATATGATTTACAATGTGCAGCTTCTGAGGCTGGAGAAGCCTCATCAAGTGTTTAGTAATAGATATTAAAACTTAAAACAATGAAATCCATATTTACCTTTATATTAACAATGTTTATAATGAATTCATTGTTGGGGCAAGACATAAAAACAATAGTATTACATAATACTGTTTCCCATAACCCTATTCCCGGGGTTATGGTTTTCTCCGACGGCAATTTCTTGGCTGTATCAGATGATAAGGGAACGTGCAGGATTAATGATACCATTACTGAAATATATTGTAAATATCTCGGATACAAAGGCAAAACATTAGACATTAGAGATTGTGACACATGTATTTTTATATTAGAATCAAATTACAATCTGTTAGAAGAAGTAGAAGTCAAGGGGAAATACAATGCAAAGAAACAGTTGCTTAAGTTACTAAAAGAATCACAACAAACAGCTTACAAGTTTGATACTAACATTTATTATAAATTCAAAGAAATAAATAGAATTCCTGAATTGAACCAAACCGAAATCTTCACGGGCATTTTACGGGTTGAAAATAAAGGCTATTCAAAAAAAGGAAATCTTATTTTTATTTCAGAAATAAGTAATTATTATAACACAATAGAACAGGATATTTATAAAGAAAACCGGTTGAATAAAATACTTGAAAAATTTATTTTAGATGTTTTGTATCCCAGAAATATAAGAAGTTTACGCAGAAAAAATCACTTTCAGGGTAGTGCGCATAACACAAGAGATTCTTTGACTTTTCGTGTTTTTACGAAAAGAAATGAAATTAGCACTGATGCTGATTACATTCTTTTCATTAAAAATAAACTCAGGACAAGAGAAGTGGCAAAAACATTCTACAGAGACACCGTTGACTTAAAATATTATATTAAAACAGATTATAGCTTACCGCCCATTACCATACCAGAACACATTCTGGCAAGCAGAGAATACATCCTAGAAAATGGGCAATTAGTCACCAATACTATTGAACTTCAAAAAATTGACAATCCCCACATTGAACCAGAACTGAATATTTATCTTTATAGCTCAACTTGTAAAGAACTTGTTGAAAAGGCTAAAGAAAAATATCCCGATCTTAACATAAGCTCTGAGGAGGATAATAAATAACAAATATTACGCGTTACCAACCGCGCTTATTTATTGTTTGAAGGTAATATTCTAAAATCTGGCGCTTCTCAAGAACTCTCAGAAGACGAGCAGGTAAGGAAAGTCTATCTCGGCGAAAACTTTAAGTTGAGGGATTAGCCTTTTAAGATAGATAAAAACAGATAAAAAAGAGTACAGAATTTTTCATACTCTGTATTTGACTGTCCTGCCTGCCGGCAGGGTAGGCAGGCATTAGGCAAACTTGTACTCAAAAACAAAGTCGAATATAAGGCTGCGGTTTTAATGAAAAAGTTAGTTTGAGTTCCAGTGCGAGTATTATGTTACTCGAAGGGTCAACAATCAAAAAAACATCCTCTTTCCACTCCAAAAGTTCCTCATTTTTGTTAGTTTTGCTCTGTACTGAAGATTAACGCGAAATATGAAAAAAATTCTGATTACCGGAGGCGCCGGATTCATTGGTTCTCATCTTTGTGAACGACTGTTGAACGAAGGCAATGAAGTTATTTGTCTCGACAATTATTTTACCGGGTCGAAACAAAATATCGTTCATTTAATGGACAATCCCTATTTTGAGCTTATTCGTCATGATATTACCATGCCATTCTTTATTGAAGTGGATGAGATTTACAATTTAGCATGTCCTGCATCTCCTATTCACTATCAGTACAACCCAATTAAAACCGTTAAAACATCGGTAATGGGAGCTATTAATATGCTAGGACTGGCAAAACGCATCAAAGCAAAAATATTACAAGCATCTACCAGTGAAGTGTATGGCGATCCACAAATTCATCCGCAGCCAGAAAGCTATTGGGGACACGTAAACCCTATCGGAACAAGAAGTTGCTACGACGAAGGAAAGCGCTGTGCAGAAACCTTATTTATGGATTATCATCTGCAAAATAATGTGGATATTAAAATTGTACGCATTTTCAACACCTATGGACCCAACATGCATCCGAGTGACGGGCGTGTTGTTTCGAATTTCATTGTGCAAGCAATAAAAGGCGAAGACATTACAATTTATGGAGACGGCAAACAAACCCGCTCATTTCAGTATGTTGACGATTTAATTGAAGGGATGATACGCATGATGCAAACCGGCGATGATTTTAAAGGGCCTGTGAACATTGGAAATCCCAATGAATTTACCATGCTTGAGTTGGCAGAAACCATTATCCGTTTAACGAAATCAAAATCAAAAATCTCATTTCATCCACTACCAGCTGACGATCCAATTCAGCGAAAACCTGACATCAGCTTAGCAAAAGAAAAACTTAATAACTGGCAACCAACAATCAATCTTGAACAGGGGCTAATAAAAACTATTGATTATTTTAAAACAATTATTGAATTATGAAAGGCATTATTCTGGCAGGAGGCGCTGGCACACGGTTGCATCCGATTACTCGAAGCATCTCAAAACAAATCATTCCGGTATATGACAAACCAATGATTTATTACCCATTGTCCGTATTAATGCTGGCAGGAATTCGGGAAGTTCTCATTATTTCTACACCACATGATTTACCGTTGTATGAAAACCTTTTTGGCGATGGAAAACAACTTGGTTTGGATTTACATTATGCCGAACAACCTTCACCCGACGGACTCGCACAAGCATTTTTAATCGGCGAAGATTTCATTGGTGATGATGAAGTTTGTCTTGTACTTGGTGATAATATTTTTTACGGGCATGGTTTGGGCGGTTCGTTGCTTGATTCGGCAAAACTCACCGATGGTGCCATTGTTTTTGGATACTACGTAACTGATCCGCATCGATATGGAGTGGCTGAATTTAATAAAGAGGGAAAAGTAATTTCTATTGAGGAAAAACCAGAAAATCCAAAGTCAAATTATGCTGTTACCGGTTTGTATTTCTATGATAATACAGTGGTTGAAAAAGCAAAATCATTGAAACCATCCAAACGTGGCGAATTAGAAATTACGGATTTGAACAAATTATACTTACAAGAAGACAAACTGAAAGTCAATTTATTAAGTCGTGGAATAGCATGGCTAGACACCGGAACACCTGCCTCATTGCTGCAAGCATCGAATTTTATTGCAACATTGGAAAATCGCCAAGGATTAAAGGCTTCCTGCATTGAAGAAATTGCGTATAAACGCGGTTTTATTGACAAAGATCAGTTCATTGAACTTGCAAAACCTTTGATGAAAAATAATTACGGTAAATATTTAATGCGCATTGCAAACGAAGATATGTATGGAACTTATTAAAACGGATATCCCTGATTTAATGCTGATAAAACCAAAGATTTTTGGCGATGAACGAGGCTATTTTTTTGAAAGCTGGAGGGATGAATGGTTAGAAAATCTGGGGATAAAAACCCGCTTTATTCAGGACAATCAATCCTCATCCAGACATGGTGTAATTCGTGGTTTACATTATCAGATGTCACCACATCCACAAGCAAAACTCATAAGGGTATTGCAAGGAAATATATTGGATGTTGCTGTAGATATCCGTAAAGGATCTCTAACTTTCGGAAAACATGTTGCTGTAGAATTATCAGAAGAAAATAAACTACAATTTTATATTCCTCACGGATTTGCGCATGGATTTTCAGTGCTTTCAGAATATGCTATAATTGCCTATAAGTGTGATGCTTACTATCATCCCGAAACGGAACACGGCATTATGTGGAATGACCCTCAATTAAATATTGATTGGAAAATTGATGCTCAAAAAGTAATCATCAGCGAAAAAGACCAGAAAAATAAGGGGTTTTCTGAAGCAATTTATTATTAATTTGCTGTTTTCTCCAAGGACACAGTTTTCGTTTGAATATTTAACTTGTAGTTTGCAGCATGCAGCAAACTGTGATTGTTTTTCACATGACCAATTGGTGCATCAAACGCAACAGGAAAATTAAACGCTTTTACAGCATGTTGAATAATCTCATAAGCAGAAAATCCGAATTCCTGATCAGTCATATCAGAAAATTGCCCGACAACAAGGCCTGCTAGCTGATTAAGCTTTCCTCCCAACCTAAAATTCTGCATAATTCGATCTACATGATATAAATCTTCGCACAAATCTTCGAGAAACAAAATTTTTCCACTCCAATCCAAATCGTATGGCGTCCCTCGTAATGCATACAAGATGCTTAAATTACCACCTACAATTGGCGCATCAACAGTTCCTGCACGATTAAATTCATGCGTTTCCCATTGTATATAGCTGTTTTTTTGTAACAAAATCTGCTTAAGTGAACGAGTTGCATCAATATCATTGGCATATAAATCTTTTGCCATACAGCCGTGAACAGATACAATTCCATGCTTAAATGCAGCAGCATGCAGAGTGGTAATATCACTAAATCCAATCAAAAACTTAGGATTTATAAGCATTCTACTCCAATCCAATTTTTCCACAAATTGCATACTGCCATAACCGCCGCGGGCACACAAGATGGCAGCTATAGAATCGTCGTTCATCGCATCTTGTAAATCCTGATAACGTTGAGCATCTGTCCCTGCAAATTTATAAAACTCCGCAAGTGCATGTTCTGCAATCTCAACATTAAAGCCTAAGTTTTCAAGTTTAGTTGCGGCTCCTTGAACAATTTCAGGGGCAATTTTTCCAGCAGGACTAACAATGCGAATTTTATCTCCCGCAGTCAGCGATTTCGGATATACCATAGAAATAATTAATACGATCCGGTTAAATTCTCATCCACAACAAGAATAAAATCAGCAACACCTTGATTAGACTCGTCCAACTTATTGACATCTGATTGAATAACAGTACTAATTGTTTTTATCTTATACTCAGAATTTATTTGTTGCAAATACCACATTATGCCTTCAAAATTATCAGAATGATACGCCCCATTGTAATGAATAAATTTACTTTCATCGACCATGTATTTATCAATAAAATACGCCATGGTTGCATCTTTAATCGCTTGCGCTTTTGGCAGGTTTTTATTGACATGAGCAGGCATTCCACGTCTTCCCATTTTCATCATGGCAGCATAACCAGGCAATTCAGGATCATATTTCACGGGTAAGGGTGCAATTGCAGCTTTTGCAAAATCACTTAAAGTCTCAAGTGCTTCAAATCCACCTTTAAATACGATAGAAGCGTAACGTCTTGGAATATTTGCGGCCACAAACTGCAATGAATTTGCTTTTGCAAAATCAAGCAAATGCTTATAATCGGTTTCGTAATTTGGCCATAAACGCGCATCTGCCTCAAATTTATCAGCAGAAACTAATCCACTTAAGTACTCATCTAAGAGCATTTGTTGGTCAGCCTCAAACATTTCTGCACCAAGTACTAAGTTTTCGCCATGCGATTTGTAAAGCGATGCAGTAACCTCATATTGCATCCAATGCGATACCGGATTGTTATGCAATTCGCCAAACAAGGTAATATCTGCCGATTCAAGTGACTGAATCATGGCTTCATAGGTAACAAGCTCACCATTTTTGTCGAAAATTTTATATACTGGCATATCCTGTGAAACCACGTTCAAACTAAGAACCGCTAATAATACCAAACTTAAATATCTCATTTTCATTGTTGTTTTGTTTTTAAATCTGTTTTTACTATTTTTATTTAGTCAAAAATACACAAAACTATTATGAAAAGAAAATGCTTAGAATGCGGAGAGCTTTTTGACGGTCGCTCAGACAAAAGATTCTGTACTGATCAGTGTCGAAACACATACAACAACAACCTTAAAAA
>JAYEFQ010000019.1:0-24465 GCA_034658655.1 Bacteroidota bacterium | reverse complement strand
CTGTCCAAGATAAATCCGCCAATCATTTACGAGTTCATATAAACTTCTGTCTTTAACAAGAACATCATCTTCAATGTTGCCAACGTGATAGGCCGCACTCGACCACGGATACTCCCAACCGTCTGACAGGAGCGCCTTATTAGACACGTTTCGAAAAATGCCAAAGCGTTTCAGGTGCAATATCAATATTCCCAGGCCATACAACAGTGCCATAGGCAACCGTTGCTTTCATAAATAATGGCGAATTTTTAAGTTTCGTAAAAGGCTTTTTGTCTAAATATGGCGTCATATCAAATAGCCGTTTCTCTTGATTTTCAAAAACAAGCAACAATATATTATCCTTATGCGGCTCAACCCTGATAATGTCTAATAACATTTCCATAAATTCCTCCGTAATTACTGTAAAGGAGCAATTCGCATTGATTCATTTCTTCCGAAATAAAATAATCTGCTTCTTTCCGGCTATCTTCAATACCCGAAAGCCTACCCTGCATACCGCCGGGGTCACGGTGGGGTGTGAAACCCCACCCTACAAAACCCCTGTCGGCGTCGTCCGGAATTGGGGTGAAAAGACGCTTCCAGCTCCGCATGGGCGTCTTATCGCCCCAATTCCGACGCCGCCCCTGCATGCCTGGCCCACTGACCTGGAGAAAGAACAAGCCGGAACCCGTAGTTGTTGCTCCGGTCGCCCGGGGTGATCCCGAGGCGAAGAGCCGAGCGGCAGTGCCAGGCGCGGTTGCTCCAGCTGCCGCCCCGGAGCACCCGGTACGAACCTGATGAAGGGCCTTCGGGGTCAGTCACAGAACCGGCTAAATAATCGCCATACCACCAGTCCTGACACCATTCCCAGACATTGCCGTGCATATCATAAAGACCCCACGGATTGGGAGAAAATGTACCTACCCGGATTGTCTTTTCCCGATAGGTCCCACTGCTGCACCCCTTGCCGGGGTAGTTCCCATTGTAATTCGCCTGTTCGGTAGAAAGGCAATTACCAGTATAAAAGAGTGTCGTCGTCCCCGCCCTTGCCGCATATTCCCACTCCGCCTCTGTGGGAAGTCTGTACTTATCCGCCCCCTCTTTCCGGTTTAGCCATTTCACAAATTTCTGCACATCATTCCACGATACACAGGTCACTGGGTTATTATCGTTCTGGCCGAACCCAGGATTGTCCCAGTATGCCCCCTCTTTCTTTTCCCATTTCTTTCCGGTCCATACATAGGCCGCTCCTCCAGTCTCTGCTTCCGTCTTGTAACCCGTGTCCTCAACAAAAGATCGCCATTGGCCAACTGTAACTTCCATTGTCTGCATATAAAAGGGCTTACTGATGGTCACACGGTGTTGGGGATGTTCCCGTTCAAACCATTCTTCTTTTCCACCATATCGGCTCACCACCTCTGAAGGGCTGATACTGCTCCCCATCATGAAACTCCCCGAAGGGATTTTGACGAACTTCATTCCGAGGGAGTTGGTAAATGCCTTCCCGCCAGTAGCTGCCCCTGCAATCTTCACGAGACGGACAGACATGTATTTGTCCTGCCCGGCGGCAAGATCAACCCACTGCTTTTTGGACTCATATCCCAAAGCCGATACCTCCACATGATAACGTCCCGGTTCAAGCTCCATGCCCTGGGAATACCCGGGGCCTATATTCAAAATCCTCACCTCTGTATCAGCAGGCTCGGTCTCGACATAAAGACGCCCCTTGCGCGGTCCTGTTTGACTTAGATCCACATAGAGGGACATCGACCTGCCCTTTTCAAGACTAATCCTTTTTTTGTACGCTTCATATCCCTGCTTCTCAACCGTTAGCCTGTGATCACCCGGTGATACCTCAATATCAGACAATGGGATTGTCCCCACCTCCCTGCCATCTACCAAAACCCGTGCGCCCTTTACATTGGCACTCACCGACAGGGTAGTGCGCTCAGGCTCAGGTTGCGGCCTCGTGACTGTGGCCCCGCTCGATGCCAGCTTAAAGATAAAGTCGCCTTTATCCAGCTTTGGATGTCGTATTTTGCCATACTGGGGGTGTTGGCAGCCCTTGCTGTAATTTACCACGCTTGAATCAAGATACATTCCAAGCTCCGAGCCGGTGACATAACCATCGCTGTTGGCGTCGGCCTCGCCTTTTATCCCCTGGATAAGGCAGGTCTTGAAGACGCTCATATCCGGCACCTGTTCCTCCTCGTTGCCCGCCGCGATAAACTGGCGCACCGGACGATTGCTCTTTTCGGTAATATCCGTGGGCACCCCTTTTAGCGAGGCAAATACCGAACCTGAAAAACATGAATCAAAAATCATCAGAACGTGTTTCGATTGTATCCGGAGCGCGTAGGTTTCTATCTCATGCATGCTGATTGCCCTGTTGGTAAATCCGATGCGATCCTTCGAGGGAAGCGGGGCATCCTTCGGTATGATGTAGCCCAGCTTTTCACCCGTGGCCAGTGTCTCCGTTTCACCATGACCCGAAAAGAAGAACAGAATGGCACGGTCCTTTTCTTTGCCGACTCCATAGGTCAGGTTGTTCATGGCCTCCTTCAATGCCTGCGACGTGGGATTCAGGAGCAGTTTCACTTTCATGCCCGTCTTTGTAAGCTCTCCGGCCACGGCCCTGGCATCTTTCACGGCACCCTGAAGATCCGGCCAGAATTCATAGTCACCCACCCCCACCACAAGGGCATGATAATCCTTGTAAAGATACAGTTCTTTGCCTTTTTTTGAAATTACATGGATGCCCCTCTGCTTAGCAGGAACATTGCCGGCAATGAGCATGCATACAAAAAACACGGAGATAAAAATAACAGCGAGTTTTTTCATAACCCCTCCTGAAAGGGACAGGTGATGCGGTTGGGTGGGAAATGCCGTCCTATTTAATCATTTGCAGCAGCCCCCTGGCATAGTTGATTGGTACGGCTAATCCCATACTTTCTACGGCCTGGATGCTTTTTTGAACCGAGGGTTCGCCCTTGCCGGAGACAAACTGGGTTTTTACGGCCATGGGCACCATGATTACTATACCAATGACATCCCCCTGTGAATCAAAGACCGGCGAACCGCTGTGACCCGGATAGACAGGCACGGACAACTGGATCAGTCCCCTGTGGCGATCAATACCGCTGACAATCCCCGTCTCACTCGTGTGCTCGTATTCCCGGGTTATGGGAGTCCCGATAACAAGTATGCTGTTTCCCTTCTCGACCCTGCTGCTGTCGGCTATACGTACTTCAGGGAACCCCTTTATTGAACTAACGACCTTAATAAGCGCAATATCAAGCTCCCTGTCAAGCTTGATAAGCTGAGCTTCATAGAAACGCCCATCGTATGCCTTGACCATGAGCCTGCCGTCAATTACCACATGAGCGGCTGTTAATATGTAGCCTTCGGGTGATACAAAGAAACCGCTTCCGTGTGATATCTCAGACCTGGCACTTTTCGCCACAATGGTTACCACACTGGGATCCAGCGTCTTAATAAGGTCTGTCAAACCGCTGCTGTCGGCTGATGGAATACCCGGCTCAGCCTTTATATTCTTTTCATCGGGACCTGTGTCCACCACGAAAAAGGGCTTTGAATAGTAGAAATAGACAAGCCTGCCGGCGCTTGAAGGCCCTTTTGCAACATATCTGAAGAGCTTGTTTTTGATCATCTTTTTTTGCAGCGCATCTTCAAGTTTAAACAGACTCTTGCCTTCATAGTTTATCCGAAATTCTACCGTCCTTTTCGGGAACACGTAAGCGTATCGGACATCGCGTACGTCCTCGATACTGCCTAAGAGTTTTGAAAATGCAGTAGAAACAACTTTATATCCCTGGCCGCTTACCTTTCTCATAATAAGGACAACATCAGACGCACGGCTATCCTTGTCGCCGCTGAAGAAGTACTCAAGTTCGCTGTCACTGATAGTCCCGGCGGCCAGTTTCTTGAGTTTCCTGTCCTTTTTGACTGCCTTCCACACAACATCATCAATGGGATAGGCATCCTTACCATTAAACTTGAAGATGATTCGCAGTGTCTGATCGTATTCTGAATAAGTATGCTTGAGTTCTGTAATACCGTCTATGGATTTAATGACCTGGACTATCCTGCGGCCGGCATGTTTATAGTCCTGCGGGCTCAGATTCTTGACCGACATGAGTATGCTCACAGTATCCGGAAGCTGCCGGAGGTAAAAATAAGACAGTGTGTTACCAAAAGTGGTGTCCTGGGCAATATGGTCAAGGGTCTTATCCTGCTCAATATTTCCCCAGAGGACCGTATCCATATTGACAGGAGACATGTTCACATCAAAATTGTAGGTCAGCCTGTATTCATCAGGATCATAGGCCTTGCCAAGGTTTCGCACTGAAAGGTCCTTTATGATCTTATCAAGCGCGGCGCCGATCTTTCTATAATCACCCGGTGCCACGTTGTTAAAATGCACGGTCATCGCGACCCTGTCCCCTTCCTTTATCCCGGACCTTATGTGAATAATCCTGTCGGCAATGGAGACAAGCCGGCGATTCGGGGCCTCACCCACAGAACTGAGGCTGTTCCAGATGCCCTCCTCAAGCTTTGTTAGGTCTTCACTGCAAGTGAAGGAGAATACGAGTTTTGAGGAAGTGGTGGAAGACTCGGATATGTATTTGAAGACAACATCCCTGATAGCTTTCTGAGAGGTAAGGGCGTCCCGGTATATCTTCAGCCTGTCATGGTACCGGTCCGGCGTTAACCCTGAGATAATGAGACGTTTTCGTTCCGGGGGAAGCCTGGTTATATTGATAGTTCTTCCTGACTTGTCGATTTCAAAGCTGTCAAAGGTTTGGAGCGCAGTCGCCCTGGCATATAACGACCGGTAATATGCCTCAATATCCTCATAAAGCTCTGAACGAATCGTAAAGGTCTTTTCAGGCCTGTCATAAGTGTCTCTCAGGGTCCCCTGTATACCGGCTTCTTTTACAAGGGCAAGAAAATCATCCCGTTTATCAAAATAGTCCTTTTGATCGATATTGCGGATCACAATCTTGACATGACCAGTGCCTGAAGCTGCCGCATAGTGGTTATCCAGATCGCTCTTAATAGAAGCCGTCCCAGTCTTATCAACAGCCCTGGCAAGAAGTTGGTGTCTATTGACTCTCTGCTCAAAAGAAGACTCGTAGGTTACGGGCCTGTCAACAATGTTTCTTCCCGAGGCCACATCAACAATGCGAATGCGTAAGGTAACTATGTGCTTTTTAACATCGTATGCGGCATATTCCTCTGTCTTCTCTCCAGCTACCCACATAAGAACGAGGGTGTCTGCCTGGTACTCGTCTGAAAGTTTTTTTAACACCGGTGATGACTTAAGCGATTTTCTGTGTATTAGTTGAGAAAAAGGGATTTTTGTGCCCTCATCAGTTATGAACACCCTTGACCTGTAATCTGTCTCGATACCGGTCGGCTGTATCTCAACCACATTTTTCAGCATGTCCACAGCCGGTTTTTCAAGTCCCGGTTCGTTTGTTAGAAAAAGCGTACGCTGCCCGGCAGCGAAAATAAGGGGAGTAAAGAACAGACTGAACAACACATTCAAAATCACAATCGCCCGGATTGTTTTATAAACTCTTATCTTCATGACGAGTTGTCTCCTTTCTAATCAGATATCCTCTAAGATTCCAGTACATCAATTCTTTACGCCGAACAGAATCTTGTTTCCATTTGCTGAGTATTCGGGCGCGCTCAGGTTGAGATTGGCCCCATCAAGGTAGATCTCCACCCTTTCCGCAAGACTGTCGATGCGACCTTCATAGCCGAGATGGATGCTCCTGGAAGGAAAATCAGCGCCTTTGTATTCCCACTTGCTGCCGTTTCTCAAAAGGCCCTTTATCTTTGAAAACCGGTCCTTATTCATGTCTTTGAACATAAGCACAAAATCCCTGGCCTCGCCTGTCCGGATCTCTTCCACTGTCTTTCTTAAGGCAATCTTCTTTCGTATTTTCGGCTCGATCTTTGACGACATCTTTGTCGCAGCACGGCCTGAGACTGCTGTAAGCTGATCAATGCTGCCCCGTACAAACGGGATCGAGGCTGTTTGTTCTGAATGGGCAAGCGACACCCACCTGCCACGCTCAAACAGGGTGGCATCTGATGCTACCCTGACATGGATCATGCCGGATCTTTGTTCAACTGCCTTGATAGTGACGCCGATCAGAAGGTTCGCATAGTCTGCGAGTATGCTCTTGCCGTTCACGAATTTCCTGTCTATGTTGCGAAGCTCCAGGTTGGCCCTGAACCGTTCGATCTCGTCCTTTGAAAAGAGGTCGTCTGTTTTTTTGCCTTCTTTTTTGAGCAGTCGGACGAGATCACCCTTTATCTGCTCGAACTGGACAACCTCGTAACCCTTCTGGGCAAAGTAGTCTTCAACAGTTGCAAGAACCGTATCCACAACCTCGGGGTGAATGTCTTTCCCTGGTACATTCCAGAAAAGTTCAACGTATGTGCGATACTTGGCAACAGGTGTGATAGCCCGTCCGCTGAACAGGGCCTTTTTTAACAATCTCCTGTCTATCCTGAAGTAGGCGCTCAGTTTGACTGTTTCCGGTTGTACAGATAAAGGCCCCCTGGTTTCAACCACCTGCCTTGTTATTTTCCAGTCCATGATAAAATTGGGGTAGTTCTTGGCGGCCCCGGCCACCGCACGCTCAAACTCATCTTTTTCCATGGGTTGTGCCAGTGAATGGTTAACATCCTCTGCGGCTTCCTGGAATGCCATCATCTTGAGATCATTGATTGCCTTTTGAACGGTCTGCTTTCTGGCCTCATCCCTGTCTTTTATGGCCTCCGGGACATCCATGCGAAATTCATTAAAGCCGGCAACATATACTGTTGGTGTAGAGGCAGGCGCCATGAAGCTCATTATCTCTTCTTCTCCAAAGGCAAGCTCCTTTGTCTCGATGGAACCCTGAAGAGAGTCCTTTAATGCCTTTTTGTCTATCTTGAAATAGACTGATACAACCATTTCTCCGCGAGGCCTTTGATCATCGCGCTTTTCAAACTCCTGTTTTGTGATCTTCCACTCCTTGAGAAACTCAGGGTATTGCCTGCTTGCCTTGCGGGCCATTCTTTCGAGCTCATCACGGGGAATGGTTTTAGAAGACGACCTGGAAATATCCTCCGCAGCTTCCATAAATGCCCTGTCCTTCAGCATCTCGACCAGTATTCTTATCGCCTTTTTTCTTGATTCCTCAACGCCGTGCACATCTTCAGGCACGGGGATTCTGCAATCCTCGTACATGGCGACATACTCCGCCGGCGAAGAAACAGGAGGGGAAACAGCCAGTATCTCCTTCTCTGTGTACACGGTCTTTTCGGTTGTAACGCATCCTGCGGTTAATAATAGAAAAATAAAGGCTGTTAATCCGATGGTCTTGAACAGATTTCTCATAATCATGGCATTGTCTCCTGTCTTATTTAGTAATCGTTCATGGGTTCAGCCTCGCCTCAGGCTCTATTTAACCAGGAGCTTTACTTCAGCGGCAGGTAACAGTTTTTTCCTGGAAACATGAATGCCCCTTGCAAGAGACTCTTTAAGTGACCTGTACTTAACCCGGATGCCTAAGACATTGGCTCCCCGTATAACGTCTTTGGGTATGGAAGAGTCATCAATTGGAACCCTTGCAGCAAAAACCTTGATAAATTCCTGGCCCACTGTCTCATTGGTGATAACAAGATCAACGTCATCATTTCCCCCCCCAACCTCATATACCGGACCTTTTTTTAGAAATCCGGATTCATGAGCATTGGAAGGAAAGATCTGGACAACAGCACCGTCCGACTGAATATAGTAAACGCGGGCATAACAGTCTTCTTGAGGTCTAAGGTTTATGACCAGCTTGTCATTATTATAGTAGATGCCACTCCTCTTGTTGAGCCAGACATTTATCGGCACTCCGGTACTGTAACCGGTTTCATCGTCTTTAATGTCCGTGTTCTGTGATGCCGTCTCGACATTCTGCGGGAAGATGGCCATGCCCGGTGGGACTGACGCTTTTCCAAATTCTGTCGAGACATTGGCAATCTCTCTCCGGATCTTCTTTCCTTTTTGAAGGATCAGCCTGAATATAATGTCATTGGCGCCTGCTGTATAATGACCTGTTAGTATCGCCGCACTGTCATCTCGGCCCTGTCCCCTTGAGGGGGTGAGTATTACAAAACCACCTGATTTAGTCAGCTCCTCCTTGATGTAGTCCTTCATGGCAAAGGAAAATTCGCTCACATAAGCATCTTTCTTGTTGTATCCCCCGGAGAATTCGCCAAGAACAATCCTGGCTTTTTGGGCGAACAGCTTCTGTCCAAGTTTTACCACCAGTTCATATGCCACGTCCCGGAGTGATCTCTTGTCCCAGTGTTCCGGCAGGCTCGCAACGGGTATCTCAACCGCAGTTGAGCCAATAACAGTTGACCCGTCTTCCGCGTCTAATTGTAAGGCGTTCAGAAAAAGTCCGTCAGGCCTTTCAAGGAAGGTTGTCATGATATAACTGTCTGCGTTGACAGGTGTTGTGCTGACGACATAACCCTTGACTCTGAACTCATTTGTCATCACCTTCCCAACGGTCTCCATGAATGGGTAATAGATCTGCCTGTTGGATTCGTCCCGGAGCGAGTGGACATATATCGGACCAGCCGGTTTGCGGTTTTCTGACAGGTTGCTGACAAGGTCCTTCACATAAAGCTTCCAGTCTTTCTGAGAATATGAAGGAGTGATTAACAGGATCTGGCTGCCGATCAAGAAGAGGACCGACAGCTTAACAAGACGTAGTGCCTTTGAGGGAAATCGCATCTTCATGATTAACCTTCCCTAAATATTTAAAGCCTGGATTTCTAATCGTCACCATAACACAGATTTGTTATTTTATCTGTAAGCGGTCACGGAACGTTGAAATTAGAAATTGGAAATTTGGCCTTCATACTTTCGTACTGTTGATAAATGCATTCAATTTGGGGCCAAGTTTATCAACTTCTGATAGCCCACCGTGTTCTGAACTTTTTTGTTCCACTTATCAAAGTCGTGCCAGACCATATCTGACAACTCTTCTGCCGGGTTGTAGACATCCAACTCGTAAACGCGTTTCATCTCTCCCTAATTTCTACTTTCAAGCCGTGAACGGCTACTAAAGATCTTTGCTTTATTGCCGGCCCAGGTCTTGAATGGTGTTCTGTTCAAGACGCCTGTTACCTCCACGCACCATTTGCCGTCTTCCTTATGATATTTTGCCCTGTTCTGCGGGGTAAACCTGATTCCAGGGGGGACCCAGCCTTCATGACGTTCGGTTATAAGGGTATTGATTTCCCCATTGGTAAGCGTTGCATTGGACTTGAGCCAGGGGCTCACATATTCCCTGACAAATCCATCGTCGATCAAGACCTGCGCTGCCCTGTAGGCAAGATATTTCGTTTTGCCACACCCTGTTCTTGTAATGGATAGCCTATAATCCAGGCCAAGGACCACCTCTTCTGAAAATGCCCTGTTGAGGGCGCAATCTATGGCCATGACCCGGACACGTCCCTGCGGCTTTGAATTCAGGCGTACAGGCGGGGAGCTGAATCCGGCGCTCAACGTGCGCCACTGGCCGGAATCCCGGATCTGTACGAAATACTCCTTGATTTCTTCCTTTTTGCTTTCCCATGTGAGAAAAAAATAGTCAGGGCCAGTATCTGTCACATAGAGGTTAACCGGCGCCTGCGGGGGGATGGTATCAATGGCCAGCATCCCTTTTGTGCCCAATAAGATCTCTTTGTCTTTGTCTTTATAAAATATGGAAACACCTGATGGACCGGTATTGAGGCCCTGTTTCAATGAACTCAGGGCAACGATGTCGGTCATGTATGTCTTTTTAGATGTCCTCCGGGCAAATGGGAGGTTGAGATCTGCTATACGGGCCACAAGATCACCGGCCCTGATATCCGCGGGTGGGGCCTGAACAAACCGCAGGATTAGTTGAAGCCTGGCGTTTCGTCCCAAAAAGGACATGTCCCTGCCGTCCGGTCCGGGGCATATCCCATGGTTTTCAGAAAGGATCTGGAGCTGGAAATCTCTCAGGAGATCTATTTGTTTCTCCCCGAGGGTCGCAGGCTGTGGATCAGGCGGCGAGGGCGGCGAGGGCTTTATCTGCACACTGTGGGTCTGAGCACAGGCCGTCAACAGGCCGAACAAAAAAAGAAGAATCAGGACAAGAAAAAATGCATTTTCTAATTTTGCATCATACAATTCAAGCATCTAAAAAACAATAATTATGAAAAACACAAAAACATCATTTGTAGTAATTCTATTTTTTGCATTCTTAATAATTGCAATAAGTTGCTCTGCTCCAAAACAAATCGGAGATACAAATAATTATTATTTTGAAAATCAGTCTCTATCACTAATAAATAAAATAAGCTTTTGCCACGCAAACACTAGTATTGACTCAAGCCTTTTAATGTATAAGAACAAGAAAAATGAAAAATTTCAGATAAGAATTCCTAAACCTGAGACATACAAAACATATAAAGAAATGGAAAAGCTTGGAAAAATATCATTCACCGCAAAAAAGCATTGGAACAGTGGATACATAATTAATAAGGAAAGCATAAAAGAGGAAACAAAATAAGCATGAAAAACATAAAAAAAATCATACTATTTTTCAACATTATACCGTTATATTTAAGTTACTTGTATTCCCAAACAACATTTTGTTAACTAAACCAAAGCATCATGAAAAAACTCACAGCCCTCACAATTATTTTATTTTTGTCGGTACTGGTATTTGCTCAGAGCAAAAGCTACAACCCAAATGAAAAACTTAAGTTTGATCCCGATTATCGTGTGGGAACATTAGATAATGGACTCAAATATTACATCAAACATAATAAAAAACCGGCAGAACGAGCTGAATTTTGGCTACTAGTACATGCAGGCTCAATGCAGGAAGATGCAAACCAAAACGGACTCGCACATTTTTGCGAACACATGGCATTTAACGGCACAAAAAACTTTCCGGATAAAGCCGTTTTGGATTATCTACAAAGCATTGGAATGGAATTTGGCCCAAACATTAACGCATGGACATTCTACAATGAAACCGTTTTTACCCTTACTGCGGTTCCTTTAAAGAACGAGGCATATATTGATTCTTCCTTACTTGTTTTAAAAGACTGGGCATCTGCAGTTTCATATCTGGATGAAGAAGTGGAAAAAGAGCGCGGCGTAATTCGTGAAGAATGGCGCTATAGAAACAGCTCATATTCACGCATAAATGATATTGAAAACACATTTATTTATAAAGACTCAAAATACGCAAAACACAATGTTATTGGAGAATTAGATATTATTGACAATGCAAATCCGCAACGCTTACGTGATTTTTTCAACACATGGTATCGTCCTGATTTGCAAGCAATCGCTGCCATTGGAGATTTTGATGTGGATGAAATCGAACAAAAAATCATCGCATTATATTCTGATTTGGAAATGCCGAAAAATCCAACACCTCGCATAAAACAAGAAATACCCGACCATAAAGAAACTCTAATTACCATTAACAAAGACAAAGAGGCAACTCGCATTCAAACCAAATTATACATTAAACAAGATGCACTTACTCCTAATAAAACCATAGATGATTATCGAAATACCTTAACTCGTCAACTTGCATTTTCAATGCTTAAACGTAGAATTGATGAACGTAATCGTGCTGAAGGAAATCCCATGTCGTATGGTTCGGTATATTTTAATAATCTGATGCCGGAAAAATCTGCTTTAACTGTCTATAATTACCCGAAAGAAGAAAGTGTTTTACAAGCCTTTGAAATGGAATTAGAAGAACTGTTTCGTGCGGTTCAAACCGGTTTTACAGAAAGCGAATTAAAAGAAATAAAAACATCAAACTTGCGCTCGGCTGAAAACTATGCAAAAGAAGCCAAAACAAGAGAAAGCAGACGGCAAGGGTATGCAGTTCGCAGTGCTTTTTTTAACGAGCAAACCATTCTACATCCAGAGCAATATTTAGAATATAAACGTTTGCTTTCCCCCACAATTACGCTTGAAGAAGTTAATACGGTTTTAATAAAACTGATTAAAAAAGAAAATCGGGTAATTACACTTAGCGGTCCTGAAAATGTTAAATTACCGGATGAAAAAGCTCTTTTAGAAGTTTTAACTAAAGCAGAAAACAAACAATATGAGCCCTATATTCCAATGAAACTCATTGATGATTTAATATCAGAAACACCGAAAACGGGTAAAATCACCAATGAAAAAGAAAAAAATCCGCTTGGATATGAAACATGGACATTAGAGAATGGGATTAAACTCCATGTAAAACATTCTGAAAATGAAGCAAATCGATTTAAATTTTTGCTTAAAAGTCGTGGTGGAAGCAGTTATTATGATGCAAATCAGCGCGCATTGATAGAAATGACTCCATCGGTAATCTTTAATAGTGGACTTGGAGAGTTTACTTCACTGCAAGTAAAGCGCTATATGTCAGGGAAATATTTCTATAAATATGGTAATATCGGAGAATATATCGAAATGATACAAGGAGCCGGTAGCATTGCTGATATTGATGATGCCTTTAAAAACATTCATTTGTTATTTGCAGCGCCGCGCATTGATTCTGTCGGCTTTAACAAAACACTTTCGGGGGAAGAAATATGGTACAAAAACAAAAGCAATGAACCACGGCAAGTTATGTATGACAGTCTAAATTGCATTCGTTATAATTATCATGAGCGAGCAATACCTCTCACCTTCGATGATTATAAATCTGTTAGTTATGATGATATTTTGCAATGTTATAAAGAACGATTTGGAAATCCTGCCGATTTTGAATTTTATTTTATCGGAAATTTTGATTTAGATAGTTTGAAACCATTGATTGAAACCTATTTGGGAAGTTTAAAAACATCAAATATTAAAGAAGATTACAAAGATGTGGGAAAACGTTATCATCAAAATGCCATCACGAAAACCATACAATTACCAATGGTTATGCCACGTGCAAAAGTTCATATCGAATTTAAAGGATTAAAAACGTATAATTTAAGAAACACAGCATTAATTGAAGCAGTTTCTGCAATTTTAGACAGGCGCTATACCGAAACCATTCGTGAGGATGAAGGCGGCACATACGGAGTTAGCACTTATGGATATTTTAGAGATTTTCCACAAGAAACATATAAATACGTTATTAGTTTTGAATGTGCCCCCGAACGTGTTGACGAACTAAAAGCAATTGCTTTGGATGAAATTGAGAAACTAAAATCTGGAGATGTGGATTTAAAATACCTTAATGATCACAAAACAGCTTTTGAAAAGAAAAGTGATGAAGATAACGAAAATGACTTTTTTGTGATGTTTGACATGGAACAAAATGAAGAGCACAACTGGTATTACAACAGTCTGGAAATGAAAGAAACGGTAAATAATTTAAAAATGGATGAAGTTGTCGATTTTGCAAATAAAATATTTAAAGCAGAATCCAAGCTTGATGTGGTTTTCTTACCAAGTAATGGAGAAAAGTAATCACTATTGTCCTGATATTAACTTAGTATCACTCCACCCCATCAATTTTCTCGACCCAATGGTCACTGACTTTGACATATTCGTCCATAAGACTATCGGGAACAGGATCGGCAGGTGGGCTTTCCAGCTTAAGCGGGTCAATTTTTTGACCGTTTTTATGCACTTCAAAGTGGAGATGTGGTCCGGTTGATAATCCAGTGCTGCCGACATAACCAATAATATCACCTTGTTTAACCCGTTCACCCAAATTAAATTCGCCG
The DNA here is from genome assembly GCA_034658655.1 of Bacteroidota bacterium. Lineage (GTDB taxonomy): Bacteria > Bacteroidota > Bacteroidia > Bacteroidales > ML635J-15 > JAQIBY01. Next base: position 10,683 of record JAYEFQ010000019.1, on the reverse strand, counting down.
AAACGAGACATGTGCATATAAACCGTTGAGTACACTGAATTATGTTTCACTTTGATATAATTTCCTGCCCCTCTACCATAACGTTGTAATGTTATAACACCATCGCCGATTGTGCGGATTGGTGTACCGGTTGGAGCAGAATAATCAACGGCAAGATGCGGTGTGTTTTTGTGTAATATGGGATGAAATCGACTATGAGTATATCGACTAGAGATTCGATTATATTTTAAAGGAGCTTTCAGAAATGTTCTGCGAAGTGATGCACCATCAGGCTCATAAAAGCTTTCTACAGAATCAACAGTAAAAGGAATCGCATAATATTCGCGTCCCATATGAAGCATTTTACCTGCTATTATTCTATTTACATAAATTGGTTTTCCTTCAACAACCACCTCTTCGTACACAATAATAAACTCATCTTCTTTTTGAATTCCGAAAAAGTCAATAACCCAACCAAACATTTCAGACATTTCAAGTGCCAAAGAAGTATTTGCATTCTGATTTTTCAATGCCATCCACAAGGACGATTCGATGCTGCCTTTAACGGATTTTTCGATATATTCAACTGGTTTTTCACCCAAAGAAATCGCAATGCTGTCTCTAAAATCAAAAACTGTATAATCAATTGCATTGTTTTCATACACCATAAATTCCGCCTTTAAACCCAAAACCGTATCTTGATTACAAAAATAGGCAATCGGTTGTCCGGCACGAATTCTATCAACTCGAAAACTATCGCTTGACATGCGTCCGATTTTATCAATTGTCAATAAGCTCACTTGGTATGGGCGTAATAGGTCGGATAAACTTGATCCGGATTTAATTGTATCATGGACGATTAAAAACGAATCTACTGTAATTCCATATTTTAATCTTGGTTCGGGAACTGAATCTGTAACTGCAAATTCAATTTCATCAACAGATTCATTTTCATTTAAAGGCAAAATGAAAATCATCACCGGAATTGTAATCCCGATGATGATTATTAATAATATCCAATATTTACGCTTCATTATTTATCCAGCGTTTTTTTAACCTCGAACTCTTCGTAAGCCTCAACCATATCACCAACTTTAATGTCATTAAAGTTTTCGATATTAAGACCGCATTCTTGTCCTGAATAAACCTCTTTCGCATCGTCTTTATAACGTTTCAACGAGCCGAGATCCCCTGAATAAACAACTATACCATCACGAATTAGGCGCACTTTGCTACCTCTAAATATCTTGCCATCAACAACTTGACAACCGGCAATTGTACCGACTTTTGTAATTTTAAAGATTTTATTAACTTCAGCTGTTCCCTGAATACGTTCTTTAATTTCAGGTGAAAGCATCCCTTCCATAGCCGCCTTCATTTCGTTAATTGCATCGTAAATGATAGAATACAAACGGATTTCAATCTCTTCTTTTTCTGCCAATCGTCTTGCGGTAACTGAAGGTCTAACCTGGAATCCAACAATAATTGCATTTGATGCTGAAGCCAACATAACATCCGTTTCGGTAATTTGTCCAACCGCTTTATGGATTACATTTACATTCAGTTCGTCAGTAGAAAGTTTTTCAAGTGAATCAGCCAATGCTTCGATAGAGCCATCAACATCCCCTTTCACAACCACATTAATTTCCTGGAAGTTACCGAGTGCCAAACGACGTCCGATTTCATCGAGAGTAATATGTTTTTGTGTTCTGAGGTTCTGCTCACGTTGTAATTGCTCGCGTCGTGATACGATCTGTTTAGCTTCACTTTCGTCTTCCATAACACGGAAAGTATCACCAGCTTGTGGAGCTCCATTTAAACCGAGCAGTACAGCAGGTGTAGAGGGGCCAGTTTCATCAATACGTTTTTGACGCTCATTAAACATTGCTTTAACGCGACCATAATGTGTCCCTGCCAACACCATATCACTTTGTTTCAATGTCCCTTTTTGAACAAGCAAAGTAGCCACATAACCACGCCCTTTATCGAGCGTTGATTCAATAATTGTTCCTTCTGCCAAACGATTTGGATTTGCTTTTAAGTCAAGAAATTCCGCTTCGAGAAGTACTTTTTCTAACAATGCGTCCACATTAAGTCCTTTCAATGCTGAAATTTCTTGTGACTGATATTTACCACCCCAATCTTCAACGAGGTAATTCATATTTGCCAGTTTTTCCCTAATTTTTTCAGGATTTGCCGTTGGTTTATCCATTTTATTAATTGCAAACACAATAGGAACACCTGCAGCAGATGCGTGATTAATTGCCTCAATAGTTTGTGGCATCACATCATCATCAGCTGCAATTACAATAATTGCGATATCGGTAACCTGAGCACCACGAGCACGCATTGCTGTAAATGCTTCGTGACCCGGCGTATCAAGGAATGTAATTCGTTTTCCATTATCATGTTCAACGCTATATGCACCAACGTGCTGAGTAATTCCTCCTGCCTCACCAGCAACCACATTCTCATGACGAATGTAATCCAAAAGTTTTGTTTTACCATGATCAACGTGACCCATTACAGTAACAATTGGAGCTCTATGAAGTAAATCTTCTTCTGCATCTTCAATTTCCTCAACATCCTCGGTATCTTCTGCACTTACAAAATTGATTTCATAACCAAATTCATCTGCCACAACTGTCATTGTTTCAGCATCTAACCGCTGATTAATCGACACGGTAATACCAACACTCATACAAGCCATAATAACCTCAGTTACAGGCTTATCCATCATAGATGCCAATTCACTTACTGAAGCAAATTCATTAACTTGTAATATGCTTTTTCCAGCTTCTTGAATTTCCTCTTCTTCTTGTCGTCTTTTACTACCAGCATCCCGTTTATCACGGCGATATTTGGCTGCTTTAGATTTTTGTTTTTTATTTTCAAGCCTTGCAAGTGTATCTTTAATTTGCTTTTGCACATCAACATCAGAGACCTCTGCAGATTTGGTTGGTCGTTTTTTTCGTGATGGCTTTTTACCAGAAGGTTTTCCTTTACCTCCCTGTCCTACCTGCTTTTTATTATCAAGTTTGACTTTGTTTTTGGGAATACGTTTCCGCTTTTTGCGCTCTTTTTGTTTTTTACGCTCAGCCTTAAGTGCATCTTTTTCTTCTTGACGCTTTTTAACACGGTCGCTTTCTCTCTTCAAGTATTCATTGATATCAATCTTTCCTACAACTTTAGGACCGTCAAGTTTTTTAACTTTTGTTTCAAGAAAATCTTCTTTACGTTTAGTAGTTGCTTTTTCCGTCTCATTTTTCGAAGCCTCAGGTCTGTTTGTTTCTTTTTTAGGTTCAGCCGCTTTAGACTCGAATTTTTTCGACGTTTCTTTCTTTTTATCAGCCTGTTTTGCTTTTTCTTTTTGGAATTTTTGCGTTGCTTTACGCTCTTGTTCTTTTATTTCTTTTTCAAGATGTTTTTCTTTTTTCGATTTTTTCTTAGGCCTTGTTTTTTGGTTTATCTTATTCAGATCTATTGTTCCTAAAACCTTTATAGAATCATCATCTGAGCTCTCTATTGGCTTTGTAATCAATGGTGCTTTATTCTCTTTCTCAGATGATTTTTCAACTTTTGGTTCTGTTTCCTTTTTCGAGACTTTGTCTTCTTTTGGGGCAGCAGATTCAGACTTTTTCTCTTCTGGTTTTACAGCTTCTTTGGGCTTTTCTTCCTTTTTAGCCTCTTCTACAACTGGTTCTTCAGTGGTTTTCTCGGTCGGTTCTTTTTCTTTTTTCAAACCGCTATCACCATGAGTGGATGTGTTGTCAGTAATAAGCACTTCATCCTCCGGCTCTTCTTTTGACGCTATTTCAGTTGGTACTGATTCAGTCGTTACTTCCTCATTATCTTTCGATGCACCGACACGTTCCTGCCTACGTTCACGGTTTTGCTGAGAAACCTCTTTAGCTTTTTCCTTAACCGTAATTTGGTCACCGAACTCCTTAAGCAATAGCTCATAGGATTCTGCAGGGACTTTAGTGTTCGGATTTGAGTCAAGTTCAATCCCTTTTTTCTCAAGAAACTCCACAATTGTGGATATCCCAAGGTTAAATTCCCTTGCTATCTTGCTGAGTCGCTTTTGTTTATTACTTGCTGCCATAATTTATTTTAGCCCAATATTATTTCTAATGAATTACACCTGAATTTTCAGTTGTTTATTCAAATTCTGATTTAAAGATCTGAAGCACATTGTCAATGGTTTCCTCTTCAAGGTCAGTACGAGTTATCAAGTCATTGCGACTTAATTCAAGTACAGACTTTGCAGTATCACAACCAATTCCTTTCAATGCATCTAAAACCCAGCCTTCAATTTCATCTGAAAACTCGTCGATATCAACATCTTCATCATCGGCATTTACCTCACGATAAACATCAATTTCAAAACCAGTTAACTGAGATGCTAATTTTATGTTATGTCCATTTTTCCCGATTGCGAGAGAAACTTGATCCGGCACCAAATACACATCTGCCTTATCGCCTTCCAAAAGTTTCACATTAGAAACTTTTGCAGGACTCAAAGCACGTTGAATAAATAGCTGGATATTTGATGTATAGTTAATGACATCAATGTTCTCGTTTCTTAATTCACGCACGATTCCATGAATACGGCTCCCTTTCATTCCAACACATGCACCAACTGGGTCAACGCGATCATCGTATGATTCCACAGCAACTTTTGCACGCTCACCAGGAACTCTTGAAATGCGTTTAATCGTAATTAAACCATCAAAAATCTCAGGAACCTCAAGCTCGAACAAACGCTCGAGAAAAATTGTCGATGTTCGAGAAATAATAATCAATGGATTTCCTCCACGCATTTCTACTCGTTCAACAATTGCACGAATGGTATCTCCTTTACGGAAAAAATCAGAAGGAATCTGTTCTTCTCTTGGAAGAATCAATTCATTTCCATCATCATCAAGCACTAAAATCTCACGTTTCCATATTTGATAAACTTCTCCTGTAATAATATCGCCAATGCGATTCTTATACATATTATAAAGATTATCGCGCTCAAGTTCTAAAATTTTATTTGTCAAATTTTGTCTTAAGGCAAGGATTGCACGACGTCCAAAGTCTTCAACTTTTACTTCATCAGTTACATCTTCACCAACCTCATAATCCTCATCAATTTTTAAAGCCTCTGTCAAAGGAATTTCTAAGTTTGGGTCTTCAAATGCTTCATTTGAAACAACTTCACGATTTCTCCATATTTCAAAGTCGCCCTTATCAACATTTATAATAATATCATAATTTTCGTCAGTGCCATGAATCTTAATTAGCGTTGCACGAAAAACTTCTTCGAGCACACTCATCATGGTTGCACGGTCAATGTCCTTAAGTTCTTTAAACTCCGCAAAAGTGTCTATTAAATTAGTCTGTGCCATTTGTATATTATTTTACTTAAAACTGATACTTGGTTTTGCTTTCTCAATTTGATTAAATGAATATGTTATTGTTTCGCTCTTTTTATTTTTTGTGAATGCAATTGTTATTGCATCTTCAGCAACTTCAACAATTTTAGCATTATTATAGGTTTCTCCATCTGCCCACAAATCAATTTGTCGATCCAAGTACTTTTGATACTGTGCTTTAACCTTAAACGGCTTATCAAGACCGGGAGATGAAACTTCCAACATGAAATCTTCTTTATCCCTATCGAGCTTTCCCTCAAGCTTTCGACTGATATGTTTACAGGAATCGATGTTAAACTGCTCTATACTATCAACAAAAATTTGTATGTTATTATGCTTATCAACCCGAACATCAACAAGGAAATCCGGAGGGCTAATAAGCTCATTTACAATTGATTCTATATTTTCTTTCTTTATCATAAGGTACAAAATAAGGGGACTTCCGTCCCCTTTCTTTCTCATTCGCTGTGCAAATGTAAATAAAAGCTTTGTTATATCAAAATAAAATACCTTGAAAACTACTATTTTAATGCAATCGAAAGTCCTCAAACTTAATGTTTTCAATTTTGGGATATAAAAACTCGATTAAATCCAAAATTGGATTATAAAGAAAAGAATCATCCATTACTTCCTGAGGAATAAGCTCTAGTTTTATGACAAGAAATTGATTAAACAAAAACAAAATTGCTGCAATTATCAACACCGCTTTAGCCGCACCAAAAACAGCCCCGCCAAATTTGTTTAATGATTTAAGTGCAATTGCATTAACAAGTTTGTCCAAGCCATTTGAAAGTAAATGAATTAATATCACGACCAAAATAAAAATCAATCCAAAAGCAATCAGGGGAATGTAATTGTCATCTATTTTAGTATTATCTGCCAATATACTTACTAAAAAATGAGAAAAACTACTGGCAACCCAAATACCAAGAATAAGTGCTGCCAATGATGCAATTTCCTTTATCAGTCCCTTTTTTAAGCCCTTAAATGCCATCCACAATACTGGGATAAGGATAATAATATCCAGATAATTCATAATCACTTTTTATTTTCGCTAAAAATAAGCAAATTTGCTGTGTAATAATAATAATATATGCCAGTAATCAATTCCATTGTTAACCTAATTAACTACAAACGATTGGCTCAAATCGAAGATTTCCGCCGCCATCCGGCTGAAATTCAGAACAATCAATTTCGCGAACTTATAGATACTGCAAAAAATACTGAATTTGGAAAGCAATATCACTTTAAAGAAATTCGCAATTACAGTCAATTTGCTGATCGCGTACCAATTCATGATTATGATTCAATTAAATCATATATTGAGCGAACCCTAAAAGGCGAACAAAATATTATTTGGCCAACAGATATTCGCTGGTTTGCAAAGTCGAGCGGAACAACATCAGACAGAAGCAAATACATTCCAATCACAAAAGAAGCATTAGATGAATGTCATTTTCGAAGCGGAAGAGATATTTATGCCATATATTCCGACAATAATCCGGAAACGAAAATTTTTGTCGGCAAAACACTTGCCTTAGGTGGTAGCCATCAGGCAAATAATCCTAACGACAAGTCTTTTTCTGGAGATTTGTCTGCCGTATTATTAAGAAACTTACCATTTTGGTCCTACATTTACAAACTTCCGAATCTAAACATTGCACTAATGGAGGAATGGGAAGAAAAAATTGAACGCATCGCACAAAGCACAATAAAAAGTCCCGTTTCAAACATTGTCGGCGTACCAAGTTGGTTTTTAGTTTTATTGCGACGCATTTTAGAAATCACTGGAAAAAGTAACATTTCTGAAGTATGGCCAAGCTTGGAACTATTTGTACATGGCGGTGTTAGCTTCGAACCATACAAAACAACCTATCAAAAATTAATTAGCAACCCTAATATGAAGTACATGGAAACATATAATGCGTCAGAAGGTTTTTTTGCCATGCAAGATGAGCCTGGAAAACGCGATATGTTACTCATGTTAGATTATGGGATTTTTTATGAATTTATTCCGATGGAAGCACTGGATAATGAAAATCCGAAAGCCATTACACTAGAAGATGTTGTGTTAAATAAAAATTATGCAATCATTATTTCATCTAATAGTGGATTATGGCGTTATATGATTGGTGACACTGTAATGTTTACCTCAATTAAACCATATAAAATTAGAGTAACCGGCAGAACAAAACATTTTATTAACGCATTTGGAGAAGAGATAATTATTGACAATGCTGAAAATGCACTTAAAAAAGCCTGCAAACTAACCGGTGCCGAAATTCTAGAATATACTGCGGCTCCCCGCTATTTCGGAGAAGAAAAGAATGCAGCACATCAGTGGTTGTTTGAATTTATAAAAGCACCTGATAGCTTAGATCGTTTTATTAGAATTTTGGATGAAACATTGCGGGAAATCAATTCAGATTACGATGCCAAGCGTTATAAAGACCTGACTCTAGGACCTCCGGAAGTGGTTATTATGAAAGAAGGAGCATTTTATCGTTGGCTAAAATACAAGCAAAAGCTGGGTGGTCAGCATAAAATCCCACGTTTGTCAAATAATCGACAATATGTAGATGCATTGTTAACATTTAATCATTAGTCTCAGGCAAAAAATACATAACATCTTCGCCATATTCTAAAGTTAATATCCGATTCGTCAGTGTTTTAACACGAAAGGTTGCTGAGCCAATCCGAACATAATCGCGTTGTGGAATTTCCCAAGAGGACGTTTGCAAATCATCGGTTTCCGTTTCTTTAACTAAAACGCCGTCTTCTTTAAATCGATATCTCGTTTCACCAACCGAAACCACCTCGTTATTAACACCATCAACATACATGGTTAATATCCAATCATATTTCACAAATAATTTGTGATTTTGCTCTTCATGCCACTGATCGGTACATGATGTTGCCGCAAACAATCCAACAAAAATTATTATGTATTTAAAGAATTTCATTGACATTTATAATTTCGTTTTCACGGATGCCTTTGGGTGTCTTTTTTAATGTACATGCTTCCGCATTAATATCATGTTGCAAAAATAGCACGTCTTGATTTTCAACCAAATCATTCAAAAATGCTTGTTTTTCATCGATTGAAGTTAAGGGGAAAATATCATATGCCGCTGTAAATGACAAGCGAATATATGGAATAGCCGGCAATAAATCCCCAGCAAAAACGATCCGCCGACTTCCTAAATTGACAAAAACTGACATCAGCCCCTTGGTATGTCCGTTAAAAAAACGCAATTCAATCTCGGGTGTTAAAAAGAAAGGGGTTTCAACCAATTTTAAACGAGAAGAACGTGCCAAAGGATCTAAATTTTCTTTTAAATAGGCGGGTTTTTCACGCCGATTTGGATTCATTGCCCACTCCCACTGCATTTTACTAACCCAAATATCCGCATTCTTAAATACAATTTTCGAATTCCCTTGTGCATCAAAATTTGTAGTACCCCCACAATGGTCAAAATGCAAGTGAGTTAATATAACATCCGTAATATCTTCAGGGGCAAACCCTACTTTTTTCAACGATTTCAACAAATTATCATCACCAAAAAGATAATGAAATTTCGCATAATCAGGATCGAGTTTGTCTCCAATCCCTGTATCAATTAAGATTTTTTTATCACCAGTATCTACTAGTAAAGAACGACAAGCACATGGGCAAAGATTATTTTCATCAGCCGGATATACACGCTCCCACATAACTTTTGGGACAACGCCAAACATTGCCCCTCCATCGGCTTTAAAGTTTCCGGTTTCCAAACTATATACACGAATTTGCTTGCTCATAATATTAGCATTTATAAATTGCTTCAAAAATAATGCTTTTTATAAGTTATCTATAACGGACTATCAAAAATAATATTTTGTACTTTCTTAATTCTTTGTACAATAAATCGTACTTTTGCCGTGTTAAAGTAATAAATAATTTGCTATGAATAAAGAAAAGGTAACACGATTATTAACTTTGTTAATTATCATTTTACTGATAGGAGTTGGGTTTGCTGCATACAAACTCATTATCTTAAATCGACAGTATGAAAAAGTTGTACAACAAATAGGAGAAACAATATCGGCTAAAGACCTAATAGAGGAAGATCTAAACCGGCTTTATTCCAATTACGATTCCATTCAAACTGAGAATGACAGCATGAACGAAAAACTGTCAGAAGAAAAAGAAAAAATTTCAGTGCTAATTGAAGAATTACAGACGGTTAAAACGTACAACACCTCTCAGATTCGAAAATATCAATCAGAAATTGAAACCCTGCGTGGAATTATGAAAAGCTATGTTTATCAAATTGACTCATTAAATCAAATGAACACGCAACTTATTGCCGAAAACAATGAAGTTCGCGAAAGCCACGAGCGATTAATATATGAAATGGATGAAGTTGTAAACAAAAACGATGAGCTTGAGCTAACAGTTGAACAAGCAGCGACCGTTAAAGCAACAAATATTCAAGCCTTAACATTTAATCATCGAGGACGAGAAAATGATAAAGCAAAACGGGTAGAGCAAATTCAAACACGCTTTACTCTCATGGAAAATTCAATCGCAGAGACAGGACCTCGAACCATTTACATTCGCATCCTTCGTCCTGACGGGTATATTTTGGTTAAAGACACCGATAATCTTTTCACATACGAGGAAGAGCTACTTGCTTTTTCTGAAAACAGAACAGTTCAATATGAAAATAATTTTTTGGATGTCGTAATTTATTATGATATAGATCAAGAAGTTCTGGAAGGAAAATATCAAGTCGAATTGTATATGGACGGGCATTTAATAGGCACAACAGATTTTCTTTTGAAGTAATAGTTTGAGGCCCCTACATGCATCGGGATTGCTTCGTGTTACATTTTTCAGTTCGTAAACTCCTGAAAAATGACACTCAGGGAATTTGAGGTTGGAGGTTTTATAAATTAATATTTAAATTACTGTTATGCGTTTTCCGGGAGAAGAAATCCTTTACCATACATATCAAGATTGGGTTTTGCTCATTTTGGTATTGGGGCTACTTTTTCTAATATATACACTCTACTTAAAGCCAATGTATTTATTGCGATTATTTAATTCAGTTATTAATCGGACAGCAACGGCAAAACTCATTGCAGAACAAAATTCATTGACTAATCGCATTAGCTTAAGTTTAAATATCATATTTTATATTAACTCGGCATTAATTATATTTCTTATTATTCAGCATTTTAATTATGATATTTATTTTGACAAAAAAACAATGCAATTACTTATCTTGTTCATTGGCGT
>JAYEFQ010000018.1:0-5914 GCA_034658655.1 Bacteroidota bacterium | reverse complement strand
CAATTACCGAACCTTCAAGCAGTCCATTGGCAAAATCTAAATCAGTGTCCCTGATACTAACACTGGCAGTATCCATAGCAAAAATACCATATTGATAACGATAATCCATCGGGAAAGTCAATTGACAGGAGTCAATCTGCATCATTGAATGTCCAAGCGCATAATAATGACCTGCAACACTAATCGTTGCCTGATTAGCGAAAATCTCACTATCATCCACACTCACAAGTTGTCCGTTTAATGTTAAAGAACTCCCTTCCTCTAAAATAAGTTGCCCTTGATTAAACAAAATCAGATCTCCATTTAGCACAGTATCGCCATAAATTATCCAAGTTTCATCCAAAGCATCATCACCAATAATATGGTCATAATCTTGAACAGATTTACTTGGTATTGTGTTATTAAAATCTGCCTGAAAGGCTTTCAAATTGTACTTTGAAACAGATTGAGCATAGCTAAACAAATTGAGCAGAAGGAAAAGATATAAGCAAGTCGTTTTCATGATATTTTTTCCACGAAGATAAAAAAAGTACGCTAAAGAAATCAATTTTGCTAAAAAAAACCACCAATAAATGTATAATAATCGTTTCACAAAAGCCATAATTCTTTATATTTGCATAAAACATATTATGATGAAACTATTGAAACTAACAACAATCTTAATTCTCATTGCAATTGCAAATCTAGCATTTGCACAAACTGTAACAATTAATTATTCCCAAAAAATTGGTGGGGATAGCAATGACTACTTCATTAAAAACCGCATTGCCCACAATCAATTTTGGTCTGTTGGATACACTCAATCCGGCGACATTACCTCAAGAGGGGGAAAAATCAGCACGGTTCAAGCATGGTTATATGGCTGTAGCATGAACGGCGACTCAATTTTAAGTAAAAAAATTATCGGGTCAAATAGTGAACAAGCCCTTGATGTAATTGAGGGTGGTGTAAATAATGTTATCGTTGTTGGTTATACAATGTCTAATGATGGCGATTTTGCCTCAGCAAACCACTACGGAGGTGCAGATGCCTTTCTATCTGTAATCGACACATTAGGGAATTTCATGTACATCCAAAAATACGGAGGCAGTAACACTGATATTATACACCGTATTATTCGTACAAGTAGTGGAAATTTTCTCATGATTGGACAAAGCAAATCAAACGACGGATCGCTTCCAGACAATGGCAACACAGATACTGATGGATGGATCTACCTTTTAGATGAAAGCTTAGACTCTGTTTGGTCAAAAAAGGTTGGAATGATTAATGAGCAAGCATTTTATGATGCAGTTGCAACTGAAAGTGGAGGATTTATTGTAACAGGGATATTAGAACCCTCAACAGGTACCGATGAAGCCTATTTTTGGATATTAAAATTCAATAGCATTGGAGAAATCCAATGGGAAATAACAGCAGGAGGTTCAGCTTTTGATCGACCAATTGGGCTATATGAATGTAATGATGGAAATTATATGGCATATGGGTTTTCTAATTCTGATGATGGTTTAGTCCATGATCATATTGGAGGTGCAGATGGTTATGTAGTAAAATTCTCTCCTGTAGGCGACACACTATGGACAAAATCTCTGGGTTGGAGTGACTCTGGAGAAATTATCAGCGACCTATTTGAATACGATGGAAAGTACTATGCGGTAATGACGAGCGACCAATCAACATCAATCGATAATTATGGAGAAAATGACATTGTTTTATTAGAATTCGATCAGGACAATCAATATTTTGTCAATCATTTTGGTGGAGACAACATTGAACCAGCTTACGAAGGTGGAGGAATTAGTGTTGAACAGGGAATTGGAAATGAATTTTTCTTTAGTACGTCCACCTTATCAGACAACTACGACTTATCAGGCACCTTAGGAGAAGTCGATGCCTGGATTTTTAGTATTGATTTCTTAACCGGAAAAACGGAAAATTTATTCCAACGCGAAATAAATGTTTATCCAAATCCTGCAAAAAACATCATCCAATTGGAATTGTCAAAATATGAAAGCTTTCCTATCGGATATACAATTATTGATAATCAGGGAAAACTTGTACAGAAAGGCTTGATTTATCAGCCGTCTGAAACAATCGACATCCAAGATTTACCGCAAGGAGCGTATCATATCAAAACGGGCAACCCCTATTGTAAAGCAAACAGCTTTGTAAAAAATTAAATCAGAACAACTCATAACTACTCATATGGGATATAATTTTTTCAATTATCCCAAACACATGCCGTACAATATATCGATTGATTGTAGAAAGGTATTACCTTTGCAGAAAATATAATGCTGCATTTGCAAGAAATTTTTAGATGGAAGAAAAAACATTAAATATTACCATATGCTTGGGAAGCTCTTGCTTCTCAAAAGGGAGTAAAGACATCGTTGAAACAGTACAGGAACACCTTGAGGACATCAACATGAAGGAAAAAACAAATTTCAAAGGTGGGCATTGTTTTGGAAATTGTGCAGAAGGACCGATTATGATTGTTAATGGAAAAACCTTCAAATCTGTAAATCCAGAATCTGCAATTATTGCAATTAACAGTATGCTGGATGCAGCAAAATAAACAATGAGTCTAAAATATAATATCCTGACAAATTAACTTGCACAATCAAACCGTTAATTGTATCTTTCGCTAAACTCAAATAAAAACACATGCCTATAATTAGCATCAACAATGATAAATGCAAACACTGCAACACCTGTATCAGAGTTTGTCCGGTAAAAGCCATCCAACACGACCAAGCAAATGACAATATCATAATCGATAATGATCGATGCATTGCTTGCGGAAACTGTTTTGTTCAATGCAACACCGGCGCAATTGAATACCAAAAAGAAATTGACACTGTAAAATCGTTCATTGATTCGGAACAAACTGTTGCTGCAATTGTAGCACCAAGCATTGCTGCAGAATTTTCAGATGTCACCGATTATAGAAATTTTGTTGGAATGATTCGCAGCCTCGGATTTAACTTCGTACATGAGGTTTCCTTTGGAGTTGACTTGATCGCTGCAAAATACAAAGAATACATCCAAAAATCCAAAGGAAAATATTATATCAGCTCATTTTGCCCACCGGTACGTGAATACATTAAAAAATTCCAACCAAAACTCATAGACAGTCTCGTTCCACTAGTATCTCCAATGATTGCGACCGCACTGGTAATTAAAAAAATACATAAAAATAACACAAAAATTGTGTATATTGGTCCATGTATTGGCCAAAAACTGGAAATCCAACAGTTGGGAAAAAAGAGCCCAATTGATGCCGTTCTGGGTTTTTATGAACTTCGAGAAATGCTTACTGCAGTAAATATGACCGAAAACACCGTTGAATTCTCCGAATTTGACCCTCCACATGGATACAAAGGCTCCCTCTATCCGATCTTAAGAGGAATTCTGCAAGCAGGAAACATAGATGACAATCTCACTGATAATCAAATCATAAGTGTTGAAGGAAAAGCAATTTTAAAAAAAGCAATTGATGATTTTTCTGAAATTCCAACCATAAAACATCATATCAACCAGTTTTACTGTGAAGGCTGCGCAATGGGGCCGTTAATCACACGAAAATCAACTCGAAAACTACAACGTAACACATTGGTTACTAATTACTCAAGGAAGCGAACAGGGCTTTTAGACAAAAAAATCTGGGAGAAAAACATAAAAACTTACGAATCGCTCGATTTTACAAGAAAATTTGAAATTGATGATCAACGTATTGACTTGCCGGAAAAACATAAAATTGATGATGTTTTAATCTTGCTTGGAAAAGACAAGCCCATGGATTTAGATTGTGGTTCATGTGGATATGACACTTGCTATGATTTTTCTGTGGATGTTGCAAAAGGATTAACAAAACCGGAAATGTGTGTCGTATTCAGCACCCGAAATCGACAAGAATACATCCAAAAACTGCAAAGCAGCAACAGACAACTTGCAAAAACACAAGACGCTCTACAAAAATCAGAAATTAAAGCAAAAGAAGAACATGAAGCTGTAAAAGAAGCCATGCAAATGACAACTTCTGTAATGCAAAAGCTTCCGAGTGGAGTTGTTATTGTAGATAAGGACTTACGAATCATACAAAGTAACAATCGTTTTATCAATATTCTTGGAGAAGATGCAAGAGCAATTAACGATGTCATTCCCGGACTTCAAACGGCCGATTTACAATCGCTTTTACCATTTCAAATCACCAATCTATTTAAATATGTATTGGAACAAAACAAACCCATCCAAAACAAAGACATTGCACTAGAAAATAACTTATTAAACATTTCAATTTTTGCAATAAAACGAAAAGAAATTATTGGTGCAATTATCCGTGACCTACACGAACCAGCCATTAGACAAGAAGAAGTTATTACCCGTGTTCGAGAAGTCATCGACAAAAATCTGGAAATGGTTCAAAAAATCGGGTTTCTCTTGGGAGAAGGGGCATCTGAAACCGAACAAATGCTAAATACCATTATAGAAAGTTTTGCCAAAGAACGTAAAAACAAGGAAGAATGAGCCAGGAAATCTTTATTGAAATAGAAGCCCATCAGGTCAATCATATTGGGGAACGCATTTGTGGTGATGTTTTTCTTAAAAAACGCATTAAAGAAGACATGCGCTTTATTGCTGTCTTATCCGACGGAATGGGACACGGTGTAAAAGCAAATATGCTGGCAACCCTAACGGCAACAATGGCAATGAATTTCACCATTGAGCACAGAAACCCAGAGCGAATTGCAGAAACCATTATGAACACACTGCCAGTTTGCTCTGAACGACACCTATCCTATGCAACATTCTCTATTATCGACATTGAATTTAATGGAAAAGTTCATATTCTAGAATACGACAATCCCCATTGCATCCTGATAAGAAACAAAAAACACCTTCCGCTAAACTGGCAGGAAATCATCATGAGCAGCGATAGACATACAGGAAAGAAACTCAGATATTGCAGTTTTTTCCATAAAAAAGAAGACAGAATTCTCTTTATGAGTGATGGTATAACACAAAGCGGATTGGGATCAGATCGTTATCCTTTCGGTTGGGGAGATAAAAATGTTCAGAATTACGTAGAAAACACCTTAAAAAGCCAACCAGGAATATCCGCTGCAAAGCTTTCTGAAAAGATAGTTGTCAAAGCCGTACAAAATGACAGATATAAATCAAAAGACGACACATCATGTGCTTCTGTATATTTTAGAAATCCACGAAAATTACTCATTGTCACTGGCCCACCAATGGATCCCAAAAGTGACAAAGCACTCGGTGAAATAGTTAAAGATTATCCCGGGAAAAAAGTGCTTGCCGGAGGAACAACAACTGACATTATTTCACGTAAGCTAGATATTAAAGTTCAGGACAGTTTTGAGTTTATCGACAAAGAACTGCCGCCCATCTCCTATATGAAAGGTATTGATTTAGTGACTGAAGGCATTTTGACATTAAATAAAGTCAATAAACTACTAAAAATGAATCTTAGATTGCCGGAATTGGGTAAAGGTCCAGCAGATGAAATGATGAAACTGATTCTAAAATCCGACAGCATCGATTTTATTGTAGGAACCAGAATTAACGAAGCACATCAGGATCCAAATGTACCGGTTGACCTTGACATCAGACGAACAGCCGTAAATCGCATCGCTCGCATTTTAGAGGAGAAATATCTTAAAGAAACTATGATTAAATATATTTAAATAAAAGTATAACTTCTAAATAAATTATAACTTCTCCAAAGTAACTTTGGAGAAGTTATTTATTGCGGATTATTTTTCTCTTACTAGATGGAACGGACCAGTTAAATCGTATTCAACAGCATCCATACCAATGGCTTTGATAATGTAATAATAGACACCAGGCGCAGCATCTCCGCCACCGGCAAGTTTTCCATTCCAACCGG
>JAYEFQ010000017.1:4546-24610 GCA_034658655.1 Bacteroidota bacterium | reverse complement strand
AGATGCTGATAAAGGATTAAACACCGTCATATTTCCATGAATCCATTCCAAATATTTCAATTATGAAAAATGACATTAAACAAGCGCTTGTTTGGGTGCTTAAAGGGGCGGCAATGGGTGCGGCAAATGTTATTCCAGGCGTTTCAGGTGGTACGATTGCATTAATTACTGGGATTTTTGAACGTATTATTGAAGCAATTAAACATTTCGATATCAAGGCGCTTCGCTTTTTATTTAAAGGGAATTTTAAATCCTTTGCAAAGCATGTCGATTTGAAATTTCTATTGTTTATTTTTATTGGAATTGGGCTCGCTATTATTTCCATTGCTCGTTTATTTGAATTTCTATTTGTTAATTATCCCGTGTTTATTTGGGCTTTCTTTTTCGGATTGGTATTGGCATCAGTTTATTTTGTAGCAAAGCGGGTTGCGAAATGGAATTTTGCAAGTGTAAGTAGTTTTATTATTGGTACTTCAGCTGCTGTATCCATTTCATTAATATCTCCTGCCGGTGAAAATGCAGACATTTGGTATGTGTTTTTGTGCGGTGTTGTTGCTGCTTGCTCAATGATATTGCCAGGCTTATCTGGTTCTTTTGTGTTGATATTGCTCGGAAATTACCAACTTATGATAGATGCTGTAAATCGTTTGCGTTGGGATGTACTTATTCCTACAGTACTTGGTGCAGGAGTGGGGATAATGGCATTTTCTTGGATTTTAAGCTGGGTATTTAAGCGCTTTCGCGATGAAACCATTGGATTGTTGTCTGGATTTATTCTCGGTTCGCTAGGGATTTTGTGGCCATGGAAAACTGAATTAACGGAACCATTTGGCGAGCAATTGAAAACTGTTGGTTACGATTGGTACTTACCTCAGTTTAACATAGAAACTTTAATGGCAATAGGTTTAATTGCCATTGGAATTGTTAGTATTTGGGTGATGGAAAAATATGCCGGAAAACTTGACGATTCAAAATAATCTAATTTTCCGACACAAAATATTAAAAGTCCGCCAAATAAAGCTAGTTTTTGTGGTGCTTTACGTTTGCTGCAGCTGGTCCTTTTTGTCCCATTTCTACCTCAAACTCCACTTGATTACCCATAATGATATCATCAATACAATTGTTGATATGGAAAAAGACAGATTCTTTAGTTTCTGAGTCACGAATGAATCCAAATGCTTTTTCATCGTTGTAATATGTGACTACTCCTGTGCGGATTGGATCCTCATCTTCATCGGAGTGTTTAGGAACTGCAATTTTAATATCCTCAGCTTTTACTTCCTTTTTCTTTGTTGGATCTGGGGGAGTATCTGAAATCATGCCATTTTCATCAACGTATGCAATCATATCATCCAATTTTCCGGATTTCTCTTCTGATTTGCGCGCTTCCCGGCGTTTTGCTTTTTCTTTTCGCTTTTTTTCTTTTTTGTTTCTTACTTCTTTCTTTTGAAATGATTCTTGAGATCTTGCCATATAAAAATATAAAATGATTAAATTTAAAATATATTATTTTGTGCTATGTTTTAATGTTTCGGCCTTGCTTCGTTTACAACCATATCTCTGTTTTCCAAAACTGCTCCATTTAATGCTTCAATTGCTTTTTTACCTAACTCATCATCCATTTCAACAAAACCAAATCCTTTGCTGCGACCTGAGAATTTGTCCATAATGAGTTTTGCTGAATCAACACTACCATACTCTGCAAATATTTCTTTTAAATCAGTTTCGCTTACATTGTAATTCAAATTTCCTACGTAAATGTTCATATTATTTCTTGTTTTTTAATGTTTAACTTCTGTCTTGTTTTATAAAACAGCCGAACTTTTCGGTAAAAGATAAGATTTAAAAACAGGTTGTAACAAAATCAAACCGTGGATTAGCGAAACCAGTGATTCTCAAATCGTAAATTTTTACAAAGATAGACATTTTTTCAAAGCATGCCAAAGAAAACCTAATATCTTTAAGTTTCTGCTTTGCAAAATCTGTCACTCGAAATTTGATTTAATTTTGCCTGCCTTCAAGATTATCTGTCGAAGAGAACAGGCAGGCTTGCTTCGAAAAGAGTTGATCCATTGGTTTGGTTAATACCAAGTTAACATAAAAACAATTTATTTATCACGCGTTTTGACATTAATTTGGTATAACTGCAAGCTTAGACGCCTTGTGTTTATACAAAGAAAATCGCATGTAAAATGTGGGTTAAACAATTTCTGAAAAATGATTGTTATACTGATGTTAATCTTAAAATACAAAATACATGGCCAATCTTAATATAAATTATATGGGAGTTGATTTACAAACGCCCATAATCATCGGAGCATCAAACATGGTGCTGAAAGAGGAAACTTTACGTCAATTGCAGGAAAATGGGGCAGGAGCAGTAGTCTTTAAATCCCTTTTTGAAGAACAACTTCATCTCGAAGCGTTGGAATTGGATGAAATCACTAGGTCAATGGATGATCGACATGCTGAAATGCCTGATCCTTTTCCTGATATTGAACACGGAGGACCTAAAGAATATCTGTATCAGTTGAAAAAAGCAAGGGAAATTTTAGACATTCCGTTATTTGCCAGTTTAAATGCAATCAAAAAATCATCTTGGGTGGAATTTGCTAAATCCATTGCTGAAACTGGAGTGAACGGACTTGAGTTGAACTTTTATTCGGTTCCAAAAGATTTTGAAAAAAGCTCACAAGAGATTGAGGATGAGCTGATTGATATACTAAAGGCAGTAATTGATGAAGTAGATATTCCTGTGTATGTAAAGTTAAGTCCTTATTACGCAAATGTTCTGAATTTGATTAAGCGTATGGACGAAGTAGGTTCAAAAGGATTTATTCTTTTTAATCGCTTATTTGAGCCACAAATTGATGTGGAAACTGAAGCACATGTAGCAAACATGGAACTGAGCAATGAAAATCAAAATCGTTTAGGCTTACGCTATAGCGGATTACTTTATGATAATATCAAAGGAAGTATAATTAGCAGTGGCGGAATATATCATGGAAATGATGTGGTGAAAATGATTCTTGCCGGTTCAGATGCAGTACAAGTTGTTTCTGCGGTGCTTAAGTATAAACCGCAGCATATTGCAAAAATGTTAAAGGAAATTGATGATTGGATGGATGCGCATAATTACACGGCTTTGGATGATTTTCGTGGAAAACTATCTCAAAAAAATGTAAATGATGAACGGATTTATAAACGTGCACAATATGTTGATTTATTGATGCGTGCCGAATCCATTTTTCAGAAATACCCGATGCCATAGCAGGGTGACAAATGATAGAAGCTAGGTTTCAGGTAATATCTGACATCCTAATCTTTTTTTTTGCTATTTTGTCAATAATCACATCTTGATTACCTTTGGCGATTATTAGAATGAAAAAAATATGGGTTTAAATTGCGGAATCATCGGACTTGCAAATAGTGGGAAAACTACTTTGTTTAATTGTATGTCTAATACAAAAGCTGAGGCAACAAGTTATGCCTTTGCAACTAATAAATCGAATATTGGCGTAATTCCTGTGCCCGATCCACGGCTTGATGTGTTAACTGAATTGCAACCAACGGATAAAGTGGTTCCTGCAACAGTTGATATCGTTGATGTTCCGGGACTGACAAAAGGATCCAGTCGAGGAGAAGGTGTTGGAAATGCCTTTTTGAATGATATTAAAAGTGCAGATGCACTAATTTATGTGCTTCGTTGTTTCGATGATGAAAATTTGCCGCATATGGATGGATCTGTTAATCCGGTTCGCGACTGGGAAACGGTGAATTTCGAACTCCAGATTAAAGACATTGATACTATTGATCGGAAAATTGCTAGAAGTGAAAAACTTCTTAAAACCGGAAATAAAGATGCTAAGAAAGATATTGAAACCTTGACGATTTACAAAGATCATCTTGAGAACTTTCTTCCTGCACGGACGGCTCCAGTGTCAAAAGATGATGCAATAGTGATTGATGATTTGTTCCTTTATTCGGCAAAACCTGTTATGGTGGTTTGCAATGTCAACGATGATGCGGCATTGGAAGATAATGATTATGTGAAATCTGTACGCGAAGCGCTAACTGATGAGGATATTAAAATTCTAAGGGTTGCAGCCGGTATTGAGTCTGAAATTGCTGATTTAGACAATATAGATGAACGGTTGGAATTTTTATCTGATTATGGATTAACTGAACCTTCTGTGAATTTTTTGATTCGTGAAGCCTATGATTTGCTGAGTTTACAATCATTTTTTACCATCGGGAAAGAAGAAAATCGCGCATGGACTATCCGTAAAGGGATGACTGCTCCACAAGCTGCCGGCGCAATACATTCTGATTTAGAGAAGGGATTTATTCGTGCTGAAGTGATGAAATACGATGATTTCATTGATTTTAAAACCGAAAATGCAGTGAAAGACGCCGGGAAATTTCATGTCGAAGGGAAAAAATATATTGTACAGGATGGTGATATTTTACACATACGATTTAACGTTTAAGGGGGACTTTTAATAATACTAAAAAATCATGAAGATTCAATCTGTTTGGCAGGGAGGTTTCAAATCAGTTGTAGGAAATTTTAGAGGATATGAATTTACTGTCGATTTGTCAATGTTACAACATGGTGAAAATGTGGGTCCAATACCTATTGAAGCGTTTGTGATGAGTTTTGCCAGTTGTATTACAACGTTTTACGCCAAAATGGCTAAAAACTCAATTTTGAGTTGGATGAAATGCGTTGTGATGTCAAAGCGGAAAGTGGGAATGAAACTATTGAACGAATTGAATTCACTTTGCATATAAAAGCCGATGCAACAAAAGAAAGATTGCAACAAGCCTTTGATTTGACTTGCCATAATTGTCCGGCAGGGATTATTTTACGCAGAGGCGGTGTTGTGATTGACTCGAAATTAGATATTTTATCCAACGAAAAATAAATCAGAATCATGGCAGAAAAACCATCAGTACCAAAAGGAACAAGAGATTTTACTCCCGAAGAAATGCTTCGGAGAAATTATATTTTCAATACCATTCGCAGTGTGTTCGAGCGTTACGCTTATGCACCAATCGAAACCCCAGCAATGGAAAAACTCAGTTCTTTGCTTGGTAAATACGGAGATGAAGGCGACAAATTACTTTTTAAAGTGTTGAATTCCGGTGATTTCTTGAAAAAAGTTCAGGACAATGAACTTGCAGGCCGAAATGTCAATGCTTTGGTGTCAAAAATCAGTGAAAAAGGTTTGCGTTACGATTTGACTGTCCCTTTTGCGCGTTTTGTGGTGCAACATCAGAATGAATTAACTTTTCCGTTTAAGCGTTATCAAATACAACCGGTTTGGCGTGCTGATCGTCCACAAAAAGGTCGTTATCGTGAGTTTTATCAATGCGATGTGGATGTGATCGGATCCGATTCTTTGCTCAATGAATTTGAATTAGTTCAGATTATCGACGAAGTTTTCACTCTATTGAATGTTTCGGTAATTGTTAAAATAAACAATCGAAAACTTTTGTTAGGAATTGCTGAAAGCATGGGGCTTGAGTCGCAATTTATGAATATTACCGTTACCATTGATAAGTTGGATAAAATTGGAGAAGAAAAAGTTATCGAGGAACTTTGCGGTTTTGATATCGATGAAAGTAAAGCCAAGGAATTGCTGAAGTTTTTTACTTCAACCGGCGATTTCAACTCGAAATTAGCACTCTTAAAAACCCGACTTGAAAATTCAGAAAGCGGCCAACAAGGCATCGCAGAAATTGAACGTTTATGGAAATATTTTTCCGCTGCAAATTTCAATGCTGAAATTGAGTTGGATTTAAGTTTGGCTCGCGGACTGAATTATTATACAGGAGCAATTTTTGAGGTAAAAGCCCGTGATGTACAGATTGGCTCAATTTGCGGCGGCGGCCGATATGACGATCTTACCGGAATTTTCGGATTGAAAGACATGTCAGGAGTAGGAGTATCTTTTGGTGCTGATCGCATTTATGATGTGCTATTGCAATCAGATCGTTTTCCTGAAGCTGAAATGAAACAAAGTGATTTGTTATTTATCAACTTTGGCGAGAAAGAAGAAGCGTATTGTTTGCCTATGCTGGCTAATTTACGGAAAGCAGGATTGCGTGCAGAAATTTATCCCGATGCTGCCAAAATGAAAAAGCAAATGAAATATGCGGATAAAAAGCAAATTCCATGGGTTGTAATGGTTGGAGAAGAAGAAATGAATTTTAGAAAACTTAAGCTAAAAAATATGCAGTCGGGTGAAGAAGCGTTGCTGACACAAGAGGAAATGCTTGCAAAATTCAAATAGTGTTTGGACAGGCTCTATTTTAGCATTTTAGGTGTGTCAAATCGTTTTAATGTTCCTATTTTATCTTGAATTTTATTCCAATGATTCACATCGAATTCAATTTCTGCAATTCCACAAGTTGGCATGTGATCCAATCTGGTGTTTGATATCCTATTTATAATGTATGTGGTTCCTGGATTATGAGAGATAATGAATAAATGATTGAAATCATCCGCAGTTTCGTGAATGATTTTGAAAAAAGTTTCCGTGTCTGCAAAATATAAATCTTCTACAAAAACAATTTCCGTTTCCGGATATTCAATGGCTTTGGCAATTAATTCTGCTGTTGTTTTGGCTCGTGTTGCCGGGCTAGATAGGATTAAGTCTGGTTGGATATAATTGCTTTTGATATGAGTTCCCATGAGGGGTGCGTCATTTTTCCCTCGTTGATTTAAGGGTCGTTCAAAATCCGGTGAGTTTACCGTTTGGTCTGATTTTGCATGACGTATGAAACTAATTGTACGCATAATGATTAAGCTTTTAATATTTAAGATTCCATTTTTTTACTTTTGTGTTTTTGATGATAAAGTCCAATGAATAAGGCGATTGTAGCAACGAGTGTTGCAGGAACAAATGCAATTTTTAAGAGTCCGTCGTTTCCTGTGCTAAAGCCTATAATAAAAATAGTGAGAATTACGATGGTCCCCGATAAAACGGATGAAAATGCTGCTCGTTTGTATCGATACACATTTTTCCGCAGCAAGGCTAATATGGTAATTGGTGTGAATAAAATATTCATGGTAATGCCTGCAACAAACAGGTTCACAATATCCGCAAAGAAAAGTGCCATAGTTAAGGCAATTGCACCAAATATCACAACGGCAATACGCACTTGCTTAAAGCTGTCTGCTTTGCTTTGAAAACCGACTTTATAACTACTAAAATCTCGTACGGCTGTCATGGCTACAATATTCAAAAAGGAATCGGCTGAGGACATAAGTGCCGACAATAGTCCAATGGTTGCAAAACCGAGTAGGACAGGAGCTGTGTGATTTGCAAGAAATTCAAATGTCGCGTGGTTTGAATCAATTCCTGGTCCATAATCAACGCGTAATGCCATCCCGACAAGGGGGAAAATAATATAAAAAGGAAGCATGGACAGTCCACTGATCCAGGCTGTGCGTTTTGCTGTTTTTGCTGATTTTGCAGATAGGGTTCGTTGCCAAATGTCCATTCTGGTGAGCACCGAGGGCGCCAAAAGCAGTGGTAATCCGAGCAAAAAGATTAAGCCTTCAGAGGTGCCGTTCAGCATGGCCGGATCTAAGGTTTTTAAACTCACAAAGTTATTGGTATCAGCGAGAATTCCAGGAATGAAAATGGCGATAATCATAAATACGATTACAATAAATTGAATGCTGTCGGTAATAATTACGCCTTTTAATCCTGCTAAAGCAGTGTATGTTATCACAAGCAGAAATGAAATGCCGGCTGCGGTAACATATCCGACATCGAAGGCATAATGCAGTAAACTTGCCATGCCAACAAATTGCGCTGCCGTTAAAAAGAAGAATATTAGTATGTTAATTCCACTAATCATTCCGCTAAAAAATTTAGGGAATGCTGAATTTTTATGATTTTTTAAATAGCGACGGTTTAGGTATTCTGCAAAACTATAGATGTTGTGGTCTGCTCCGTAAGTTCGTATTTTTCCAGCAAAAAAGTAGAGTATAAAAAATCCAATTACATAGGCAATACCAATGGCAACGGCTGCTAAACCGGATGTGTATCCCATGGCAATGAGACCCATACAAACACCGCCTCCGACAAAGGTTGCGAGGGTGGTGAAAACCAATGGGAGGGTTTTTGTGCTACGATTATTAATCAGATAAGCATCAATATTTTTGTGTTTTACATGTTTTATCGTGAAAAACAAAATCACGATTATGTATATTGCAATCCAGAAAAAATACCAATTCATAAGCAACGAGTTTATTTTGCGAATATACACAGAATCCTTAAAATTAGGAAATGGAGCTTGATTGCTTGATTGACCTTTCGGCTGCCACCTAGCACGCAATATACTGCCACCAGTTTACGCGAGGTTTTATACAATGCAGTAAAGAAGGTAGGTATAGACAAGCCTGTTATACCAAGTTAATTTTAAAACACTAGATATTCGATATAAATCATTTCTATTTCCCTTTTTTGTCGTTAGAAATTATTTTCGTAGCTATGGCTTCTGAAACGCCTGTTCTACTACCGACGAAAGTGCGAAACAAAGAATTTTTGCCTAAAAAAAGAAAAAAGGAGGTGAAAATGTAAATTCTAAATATGGTATTCTTTAACTGTTGCATCTCAGTAGTCTTGATAACTATTCACTATTTTGTAACTAACTTTTGAAAAATCTATTCGTGTTTTTGTTTCGGAATCGCTGTAAATTTCATCAAAAATTTTTAACTTAGACAAAAAAATGCTATGAAATATTTTACGTTAAGTTTTATCATTAGTATGCTGCTGATGTTTGCATCTTGTCAGAATAATAATCAGAATGATTATCCTGAATCGGTAAAAGAAACCCTTGAAAAAGCCGATGATAATGCGGAAAATTTAGATGCTGTTTTGCAGCATTACCTTGAAAATCCACAGGATAGTTTGAAATATCGTGCAGCTTGTTTCTTAATCGGAAATATGGGTGAAAAACATGCTTGGGTTGATTTCGAATTGCAAGCTGAAAATGAAAATCCGATTGTTTTCAATGTCTTGGATTATAAAAATTATGATGGTTTATTGGATGCTTGGGATAGTCTGGAAAATGTACATGGCGAGCTTTCGTTTAAAACAAGTGAGTATGTTTATGATTACGACACTTTAACAACAGAATTTCTTATTCAAAATATTAATCTGGCATTTGTTGCATGGCAAGAAAAACCTTGGGCAAAGCATTTAACTTTCGATGAGTTTTGTGCATACATCTTACCGCACCGATCAACCAATGAGCCGATTGGTAATTGGCGTGAGTTTTTTATGAACGAATATGCATGGGTTTTAGATTCTGTTTCCGATCCTGAAAATCCGGTTGAGGCTGCCGTGTTAATTAATAATGATATTCGTTCTTGGTTTCATTTCGATTCACGTTTTTATGAGCATCCTGCCGATCAGTCTTATGATGAAATGCTGGAGGGAAAACGAGGACGCTGCGAGGACATGACAAATCTTGCTATTTTTGCCATGCGCGCAAACGGAGTTGCTGTTACTTCTGACTACACACCATATTGGGCAAATACCGGAAATAATCATGCATGGAATGCCATTCTTGACAAAAGTGGCAATGTTTCTATTTTCATGGGTGCCGAGGCTAATCCGGGAGATTATGAATTGTCTAACCGTTGGGCGAAAGTATATCGTAAAACGTATGCCGCACAAAAACCATCGCTTGTTGTTGCTTCCGGAAAACCGGTTGACAGCTTACCAGCCTATATTAATCGCTCCTATTATGCCGATGTTACAGCTGAGTATGGCGATGTCTCGGATGTGCATCTGAATTTTGATGCATCCGATGAAAATATAGTTTATCTTTGTGTGTTTAATTCTGGAGAATGGAAAGCAATTCACTGGGCAAAAATTCATGAAGGGGAAGCGGTATTTACTGATATGGCCAGAGAAATTGCTTATTTACCTGCATATTATCAAAACAACGAAATCGTGCCTGCTGGAGATCCTTTTATTTTAGATGTCGATGAAAATATGCTTCCATTAAAAGCTGAGAACAAGTTTATTACATTAACGATAGGTGAAACAACATACCGAACGACTTTTGCTACCACTGATAATGTTAGATTAGATGAATTGAAAGCTGGAGTAAACTATGAAATGTTTGTTTGGAATGATGCTTGGGTTTTATTGGATGAACAGGTATATCATGGAGAGGATTTGCAGTTTGATAATTTGCCAAAAAATTCGCTTTACTGGTTAAAAGTCAAGAATGGGAGAGAAGAGGAGCGAATTTTTACTGTTGATGAAACCGGAAAGTTATTGTTTTGGTAGGAGTTCTCTTAATTGAATACGCCACATCGCGGATACAGAAAATAAACTTCCTTGCGGATTTTGAGTTGAAAAAGAAGGCGGAGTAATAATTTTCATTATTATTCCGCCGATATTTATATGCTAACCTAAAATATGCTACAAACTAATAGGTGTTTTTCAATAAAATTTTGATAAATGACATGAAAGTTTTTTAAACATGCACTTTATCGTATTTCACCCATACCTTGTCGAATCACTTCGTATTCACCATTTTCACATTGAATAACTGTTGACGGGACATTATTTCCGTAGCCACCATCTACAACAGCATCCACTAAATTTTGAAAATCTTCATAAATCAACTCCGGGTCACTAGTATATTCCAAAATTTCATCATCATTTTTCAGTGATGTTGTTAAAATCGGATTTCCTAATTCACGAACAATCTCACGAATAATATTATTATCCGGAACACGTATTCCTATATGTTTTCGATTTGATTTTAGAATTTTTGGCACTTTCGAGCCTGATTCCAGGATAAAAGTAAAGGGTCCTGGCAGATTCCGTTTCATCAATTTAAATGTCTGATTATCAATAGGTGTTGTGTATTCTGATATTTGTGAAATGTCATAACAAATAAATGAGAATCTGGCTTTTTTAGGATTCAATCCTTTAATCCTAGCAATTCGTTCAACAGCTTTTGGCTTTGTAATATCGCAGCCGATACCATAAACTGTATCTGTTGGGTAAATAATTACGCCACCTTTTTCCAAAATGTCAACTACTTTTTTGACTTGTTTCGGATTCGTATTCTCATTATATAATTTAATGTACATACTTGTTATACCATTTTAAAATCACAATCGGTATTATTTGTTCAATTTGTTATAATCCGCAAGGAATTTTTCCAAACCAGAATCGGTGAGCGGATGTTTTAGTAATCCGAGAATTGCATTCAGTGGACAAGTTGCAACGTCTGCACCTGCTTCAAGACACTGAATAATGTGCATGGTATGACGGATTGATGCTGCCAAAACCTGTGTTTCATATCCGTAATAATTGTATATATCCACAATTTGACGAATTAATTCAACGCCGTCGGTAGAAACGTCATCTAATCGTCCGATAAACGGAGAAACATAGGTTGCACCTGCTTTTGCTGCAAGAAGCGCTTGTCCGGCAGAAAAAACGAGTGTGCAGTTTGTGCGAATGTTTTTTTCGTTTAGATATTTAATCGCTTTTATTCCATCTTTAATCATTGGAACTTTAACTACGATTTGTGGATGTAATTTTACCAATATTTCTGCTTCGGCAATCATCCCGTCGAAATCTGTGGAAATTACCTCTGCACTTACATCGCCATCAACAATTTCGCAGATTGCTTTGTAATGATTGTGGATATTTTCCGTGCCGCTGATGCCTTCTTTAGCCATTAATGACGGATTGGTTGTTACGCCATCTAATACGCCCAGTGCCTGAGCCTCTTTAATTTGTTCAAGATTTGCGGTGTCAATGAAGAATTTCATAATTGAAAGTTTAAATTTTTGCAAAAATACAGAAAGATGTGTGTAAAATGAAATTTATTCTTTAAAAGTTGTGTTTGTGATATTCAGTTTAAAAAATATACTGAAATCTAATTTTGCACGTTATACATTCATATTGGATTCTTAACAAAGCATTGTTGAAAAAAAAGGTGGCGAATTCATGTTGTTACGGTTTAATGTACTAAATTCGAAACAAAAATTTTACTGAATTATGATTCTATTACAGAATGTTACACAGGTTGCAGATAGCCTTACAAATGCAACAGAAGCAGGCGTTTCTGAGAAAATTTCTTTTCTTGAAATGGCGCAAAATGGTGGTTGGATAATGATTGTTTTAGCGGTTCTTTCCGTAATTGCGGTGTATATTTTTGTTGACCGTTTTATGGCAATTAAAAAAGCATCCAAAGATGATCAAGGGTTTATGGCGAATATTAAAGCCAGCATTCAACAGGGAAATGTAGATTCGGCGCTTATAACCTGTCGCGCAAGTTCAGGCCCTTTAGCTCGTATGATTGAGAAAGGGATTATGCGTATCGGTCGTCCGCTAAATGATATTAATGCGGCGGTTGAAAATGTTGGGAAACAAGAAATTACCCGATTAGAGCGTGGCTTGCCAATGCTTGCTACTGTAGCAGGTGGTGCCCCAATGATTGGTTTCCTTGGAACGGTAATGGGAATGATTAAAGCCTTTTTTGATATGGCAAATGCAGGAAATAATATTGATGTTCAACTGCTTTCAAGTGGTATTTATACTGCAATGGTAACTACCGTTGGTGGTTTGATTGTTGGAATTATCGCATATTTCGCATATAATATTATCGTATCCAGAGTTGGGTCACTTGTTAGCCGTTTGGAGGCAAGCTCAACCGAATTTATGGATTTATTGAATGAACCAGTATAACAGGAAGTAATATGTCATTACAATCGAGAAATAAGGTCAATGTCAGTTTCAGTATGTCTTCTATGACAGACATTGTGTTCCTGTTGCTTATCTTTTTTATGGTAACAAGTACACTCATAGCTCCGAATGCACTAAAACTTTTGTTGCCCGAAAGTAATAATCAGACCTCGGCAAAGCCAATAACTACTGTGTCAATAAAGGATAATGCAGGAAAATACAATTATTATGTTGGTACAGCTGATGCAAGTGCTAATGTGCCATTTAATCAGGTTGAAGGCAGGCTAAGACAATTATTGAAAAACGAAGAAGATCCAACTGTTTCATTGCATACTGATAAATCAGTGCCGATTGAAGAGGTAGTGAAAGTTATGAATATCGCAAAAAACAACGAGTACAAACTAATTTTGGCCACTCGTCCGTTAAATTAATATGGATTTATTTAAAAAACATAGCGAAGCAGTTATTGGTGTCATTGTTTATTTGATACTGGTGCTTGTATTGCTTTTATTCCTTGGTTTAAATAAACCGAATCCCATTCCTCCAGAAGAAGGTATTGTAATGGATTTTGGTGGGTCAGGCGGTGGAAATCCTGACCCCGGACCATCAAACCCTGAGCCAACAAATACTCAATCCGAAAACCAAGCTAATGCAATGCCGAATGTGTCAAATATGACACAGGATTTTGAAGAGTCGGTTAGTTTGCCAACAAATCCGAATCCTACTGAATCAGAAGAACAGACCGATAATAATGTAGCGGAAGAGGAAACCCAAGAAGAGATAAACGAAACAGTACAAAATATTACAAATTTTAATTTCGGTAATACTTCAGATTCTGATGCCAATGGTAATGGAAGTGGAAATCCAGGAACTGGCGGAGATGGAAATAGTTCTGGTGATGGGGGTGGAACAGGTGCCGGTTCAGGAAATGTTGCAGGAAACGGTTGGGCATTAGATGGACGTTCGGCGCAAAGTTTACCTGCGCCTTCAGTTGCAAATTGTGATGGTTATGTCACTGTAAATATTGTTGTAAATAAATCTGGACAAGTGATAAGTGCATCAGCAAAACCAGGTGGGTGTACAGCCTGTGAATCACATTGTGTTACCAAAGCCGTGACATCTGCAAAGCAAGCCAGATTCAATGCCGATCCAAGTGCTAAAGTACGCCAAAGCGGTAGCATTACCTATAATTTTAGACCAGAATAAATTGAATTTTTTCAATAACTTTGGGTACAATTGTTTATTTGTGGCTTTTTCTCTTGCATGAAAATATTTTAAATGGAAACAATATAATGGGAGGATTATTTAGAGAAAATTTTCGGGTTGCACTGATTTCTATTCGTACTAATCGCTTGCGTACCTTGATAACAATTTTCATTATTGCATTTGGTATTATGGCATTGGTGGGCATCTTAACTGCTGTTGATGCAATAAAATCTACCATTACCAATGAGTTTTCCAGCATGGGAGCGAGCTCTTTTACTATACAGAAGAAATCTAGAAATTTTAGTGGGAGACATTCTGCACAGCGTCAACAATCAAATAAAAATATTGATTATAAAGATGCAACAGCATTTAAAAATACACTTAATTTTCCTGCAAAAGTGACTGTTTTTACTCACGCTACTAGCACAGCAACTGCAAAGTATGGCTCTGAAAAAACTAATCCGAACATTAGCGTGTATGGGGTTGATGAAAATTATTTAGCTGTATCTATGCTAGATTTGAAATATGGCAGAAACTTTTTGGAAAACGAAGTAAAAACCGGAACCAATGCGGTTATTATTGGTTCTGCTGTGGCGGCTGAATTATTTGAACGAAGTGAGCATCCTGTGGGAAAGCAAATTATGATTGGAAATGCCAAGTGCACGGTGCTTGCTGTCTTAGCTTCGCAAGGCTCAAGTTTTGGAGGAAATGGGGATCGAATGATTTTAATGACTTTGACTGATATGCGGGAAACTTTTTCTGCTTATTATAATTATTCTTTTCGGATTACGGTTATGCCGGATGATCCTGAACAAATTGAGCTTGCTAAGGATGAATCAATCGGAACATTTCGAAATATTCGTGGATTAACAATATATGATGAAAATAATTTTGAATTGGAAAGTGCTGATGAATTGTCATCAGATTTGATTGAAAATATTTCGGTTGTGACAATTGGAGCCACATTAATCGGATTTATCACGCTTATTGGAGCTAGTATCGGACTGATGAATATTATGTTGGTTTCCGTAGTTGAGCGTACACGTGAAATAGGAATCCGTAAAGCAGTTGGAGCAAGGAGTGATACGATAAAACAACAATTTCTTTTTGAGTCGATTGTCATTGGACAGATTGGGGGTTTAGTTGGAATTGTGCTTGGCATATTTGCCGGGAATGTTGTGTCGATGATAACAGGTGGGGGCTTTGTTATTCCTTGGTTATGGATTATTACAGGTGTTCTTCTTTGTTTTGTTGTTGG
This sequence comes from Bacteroidota bacterium, assembly GCA_034658655.1. Lineage (GTDB taxonomy): Bacteria > Bacteroidota > Bacteroidia > Bacteroidales > ML635J-15 > JAQIBY01. The sequence continues at coordinate 9,403 of JAYEFQ010000017.1, read as the reverse complement.
TGTAATGTCTGGCTATTTACCTGCTGTTAAAGCCTCTAAACTTGATCCGATTGAATCGCTTCGATATGAATAATACGGGTTTGTGTAAAAAAAAAGCGCTGTGTAAAACACAACGCTTAATTATTTATTATATATTGGGTTTAACCCAATTTTTCAAGTAAATCAACAACGCGATTTGAATATCCCCATTCATTGTCATACCAACTGATTACTTTCACCATATTGCCGTTTACCATTGTCAGTTCTGAGTCAAATATTGATGAGGCAGGATTATGTACAATATCAATTGAAACCAATGGTTCAGTAGTATATTCTAGTACGCCTTTCATTTCTCCTTCAGCAGCTTTTTTAAATGCAGCATTTATTTCTTCTTTAGAAACTTCTTTCTTAAGTGTTGCCACAAAGTCAACTGAAGAACCAGTAGGAGTAGGTACACGTACTGACATACCGTCTAATCGTCCGTTAAGTTCAGGAATTACTTTTCCTACAGCAGCTGTTGCTCCTGTTGTCGTAGGAATTTGCGAGACTGCAGCAGATCGAGCACGACGTAGATCTTTATGCGGTGCATCTAAAATATTTTGATCGTTAGTGTAGCTGTGAATGGTTGTCATTAGTCCACGTTCAATTCCAAAATTATCATTCAGAACTTTAACCAAAGGAGCAAGGCAATTCGTTGTACATGATGCATTTGATACGCAAGTATGTTCGGGTTTTAAATCGTGGTCATTTACGCCAAGAACAATCATTGCATCAATTTCATCTTTTGCTGGTACAGTAAGCAGTACTTTTTTAGCTCCATTTTTTAGATGATCACCATATCCGCCTTTATCAGATTCCTTTTTACGGAATATCCCAGTAGATTCAATAACAACATCTGGTGTTGTTGCCCAAGGGATATTTGCAGGACTTTTTTCTGCAGTTACAGGAATTTTATTACCATCAATTATAAGGCTTGATTTATCATGTTGAATACTTTTGTTGTAGGTTCCTTGCGTGGAATCATATTTTAACAAATGAGACAAGGTTTTCGTATCCGTTAAATCATTAATTCCAATAATTTCGATTCCTGGTCTTTCATTCGCGATTTTCAGTACACTGCGACCGATTCGACCGAAACCATTAATTGCTACTTTTATTTTAGTCATGATATTAGACAATTAGTTAATAAATATGCTGCAAAAATAAGAAAAGGCTTTGCATGAAACAAAGCCTTTTCAAATTATCCTTATTTTTTGAGTGTGTTATTCAACTATAATTTTGCTAAGTTTTTGATAATCACCAGCATCAAGTTTTACAATATAAATTCCTGATTTTAGGTTTTGCACAGAAAATGTATGATGATGATTTCCTGCATTTAGATTATCTAATTTCATGTGTTCAACAATTTTGCCTTGCATATCGAATACAATGATTGATACATTTGCAGACTTTTTCAATGAGAAATCTATGTTTGCAAAATCGCTACTTGGGTTTGGATAGAGCTCTATAAATGATTCAGAATTTATTTCTGTATCTGGTTCAATGCCAACAGGACCTTCAAATTTCGTTGTTTTGAAGATTCCACGTCCGTGTGTTCCTGCCCAAATGTGTCCGTGGTTACGAATTCCGCTATCACGGTTTGTTTCTGCAATCCAACCATTTGGTTTGGTTTGTTGTCTTAGCATATAAACTGGAACATAATCAGCACCGTCGTTTTCATCAGTCCAACTAGGATTTGCTGCGCTAATATTATCAGTTCCCCAAATTCCATATTCTGTACCAACAAGGGCTTTGTTTCCATCTTCCCAAATAATTACACCAGTATAAGTTGGCATTTGTGGTAGGTCACCTTGTTTTGAAGAGAATGTTCCAAATCCTGCGGTTTCAGGTGCTGTTGTTGCTTCATCTGAATAGAAAATATAATCTGAATTTCCGAATCCACCGAGGGTTACAAGTACATTGTCTGCATTGTTTGGATCAATCGCAATTCCTGTAATAATACGACCAGAAAAGCGAGCGATTCGTGTTTTGGTAAGTACATAAGCAGAAGTATCTTGCTCGTCCATTAAGGAGTCAACATATGCATTGTTAAAGTTTGATATACGATATAATTCACCGCTGGTATTTGCAATATAAAGATGATTTCCGTTTTCTGACCAATTTAGTGTTTCAACGTTTCCAATTCCTTCAGCTACCGGTACCCATGTTGGAGCAACTTTAAAGTTAATCGGATCACGGGTTACCCAAGCGCTACCATTAAATCCAACAGCAAGTGCAGCTTGATAAGTATCCACAACTTGCATTGAATCTCCTTCGGAATAATCTTGAGTTGTTGTATAATTCATGAAAACTTCATCAGCAGATTCTGACTCGATAAGGATATCTGTTCCGGATGCAACATCTCCAAGGAAGGCAACATCAATTGTGTCTTTTGAATTTTCATCATTAAAACTTTCCCATAATGCAATTGGAGTAATAAAGTTATTCCCTGAAGCAGGGTTTCCAGGTGCTACAGCCGCACTTAGGCGTGAGCTGTAAAATGGGAATGCAGTTTCTGCAGCTCCTCTTTCTTCTGAACGGAAAAGTTGACCATAATATATGGTTGATAACACAACATTCGGATTTAATTGTGAAATTTCGGCATATCCGCCATCACCACCGGTAACTTCTTCATAATGATAAGTTGTGCCACCGGTTATGATTTGGTTAGGATCCATATATAATGTTCCGTTATCTTGTGTTCCACCAATCACTTCATTTGTGGGACTATAGCCAATTCCGTAAAATTGTGTGACGTTAAAGTTTTTATTCAGTGTTTGCCAAGTTATTCCTCTGTCAAGTGAGCGGTGAATTCCACCATCAGAACCTATATAAACGATGTCAGGATTGGTTGGATGAAATTTAATTTCATGTTGATCTGCATGTACATAATATAAATCATTTAAAGAGAGTGATGAAAATGTTCTTACTCTCCAACCATCTTCATCTGACCATTTCCAAACAGAAAGTTGTCCACCTAGTATAATTTCATTTTTATTGTCGGGGAATACAGCAATGACATTATCATAAGTACCTTGGTCGCCAAGTGGGTTAAATTCATCACTACCACCAGGACCAATAATTGACCAATTAAGTCCACCGTCAGTTGAGCGATATACGTTCAATAATGCACCGTCTGATCTGGATGCTTGACAATAGATGTAGTTTCCATCGCTTGGAGCAATTCCAAACTCAAGTCTTGAAGCAATTCCGATTTGATTATCACTACTTCCTGAAACTTTTGTAAACGTGCCAACTGCACCTGCATTTTGAGAAACATATGCTTGTCCATTAAGTGTTGTAATTACGATATTTCCATCTGAAGAGATTTTTACATCACCTGCGCTAAAAATAATTGGAGTACCTGAAGTTAAGGTTACAGGGTTAACCCAATTTTGTCCACCATCTTCAGTTAATCTTAAGCCTTTGATGGTAGCCGCAAAAATGCGATTAGCATCATTTGGATCTGCAGCCAATTTATTGACATAGCTGAATGTTCCTTTTGATTCTGCATCAGACCATGTTGAGCTGATGCGATTAAAAGTTTCACCATCGGTTGATTTCCAGATACCAGCACCTTCAATGCCTCGGCTACCTGTACCATATCCTTTATAGTGCCCTTCACCAGTTCCAAAATAAATGTCTCCATTTGCGGCTTGACACATTGAGGCAATGGCAAGATTGGGAATACCATTTGATTCATCATCTCCGGAGTATTTTATTTGTACCCAAGAACCGCCTGAGGTTGTAGATTTCCATAAACCACCAGAAACTCCTGAAGCGTACATAATATCAGAGTTGTCTTTGTCAATTATGATTGCTCTGCTTCTCCCTCCAATGTTGGTTGGACCAACACTTGTCCATGAAATTCCGAGTGATGAACGTTTGTTTTTTGCCAAAGCAATTTGTGATTTGGCTCTTTCAACATCTTTCAAGTCCACTCGACCTGTTTCACCATTTGCTCTCCGCTCATGAATCCATTCAACTGACCCATGAAAGCCTGCTTTTTGCGACATTTGCACGTTTCTGCTTTCATATTTTATCTCAGTATCGCCTGACGATACAATCAAAATGAGTGTTACTGCAGAAAACACAGTCAGTAATCCAATAATTAAGTTCTTCATTTTCATAGTTTTATCCTTTTGTCTGAACGCTATACTTAACCCTTAAATATTAAGCCACTAATATAGGTTATTTTACTCAAATTTAAAACAATTAGTTGTATGTAATTTAAAATTTATTTTCATCTTATTTTTTTTCTTGATTTCTTAAAAACTTTCTTGCATCTCTAGAAATTAGTGTACTGTACTTATAGCCAAATCGATAGGAACAGTAAATGCTTAAAAAGAATTGCTGCCCATTTTCTGCCATGATGGACACATTTTTTGCATAAATATCAAATTCGGCACCTATTTCTATTGCTTTTGTTTTATATTGATCATTACTAAACTCAAAATTCATCGCAGTCCGTAAATAGGCACCTGGTATTATTTGTGTTTCTGATAATCCCATAAACCATGATTCCCGTGAGACAATATCTGACGGATTATGATAAGCTAATTCAAACTTTTGCGCTGAATAGTAAAAATATTGTTGATTCCCAATAATTTCTGAGCTGTCAACTATATTATAATACATAGGCTTGGCAAATGCAAAACTTCCACCAATGGCTACTTGGTATCGTATTGACAAAGAGTTTTTGTCCTGCTTGCTGAAAATTTCTTTTTGAATTCCTGTCCCGAGATTAACTTTAAAAACTGAATTGATTTTTCCGAAAATAAATTTCTTTTGATCACTGAAATAAGGATTATACAATTTAATTTCCTTTGGATCCTTTAG
>JAYEFQ010000017.1:0-4536 GCA_034658655.1 Bacteroidota bacterium | reverse complement strand
ATAATCAATGCCAAAGCCATTTGAATTCAATTTTAATCCAAATGAATTTTCATTGTAGTAATTCAGGTCTTTTTGTTGAATTATTTCTCCTTGAGAATAACTCAAACCCGAAATTACTAAGCCTAAAAGCATGACCAGTACGTACTTAGTCATATGTCACTTGTTTTTTCCTCGGATGATATTTACATATCAAATTATGCAGGCTGTTCGGTTTGAATACGGTATGCAGGACAGTCTTCCACAGTACCACATGAGCTTAAAAATCCCGCAATTGCTACTACAATTAAAATAATTAAAATTTTTCTCTTCATAATTCAATTTTTTACCATCCAAAGATATGGTTAATATTCTAATAATCTGCGAAAAAAAGTATCCTTTTTTTAACAGTTTTGTTTTGTGGTTAAAACAGTTGATAATCAATGACTAACCATTAATGTATCAACAATTTATCCTTTATAATGTTTTGTAAAACATAACGTATTTGCGTTGTATTTGATGCTTGAAACCATTAAAATCATACAATACGCCTGACTGGACAATATAGTTGCTAAATAAATTATATAAAACGACTTTAATTTGTTGGTTGAAAATTAATTAATTCATAATTGAAGCCCCACATTAATCCATGTAATGGTTGTTTTGTCCCTTTGGGATGCATGACTTGCCAACATTTAGTATCGGTTTTTCTTAAAATAGATTTTATTGCTTGAATGCGGCGCTCGTAAGTTTTTGGTAAAATCCCGTTGTTGTTACCCCAGGCGCAAATAATATGATCTGATTCAGTAAAAATTCGAGCAATGGTTGTGTCATTTTCTTGACCTGTAATGTAATTATCATCGTTTTGCTTGAGCAGCTGATTAACTTCTTTTACATCTGTTGCGCGTATAGCAAATAAGTTTAAAATGCTTAGTGTTTTTACTTTTGGAAAATGTTTAAAAACATAAGTTTCCACTTTTCGAATGGTGGAATCTGCCTTTTTTTCATCAGCAGAACTCGGGTTTTTTAAAATTACGCACACTTTTTCTGTTGGATTTTCACGTAAAAGAGAGTTGTTATAATCCATCTCTAAACAATACCTGTAAAGCTTATCCTCTGAGAATTCAGCGCGAATACTTGTTAAATTGATTTCCCTAAAGTGAGGGATTTGTCTTCCTATGCGTGTCATCTGATTGAAATTGTTAATTTTGTCCGAAAATACAAATTATTGTGGGAAGAAATAAAAAATTACCGAAACTTAGTGGTTTAGAGATTATTGATATCTCTTCAGATGGACGTGCCGTCGGTCGTACGGAAAATCGTGTCGTGTTTATTCCAAAACTCGTGCCTGGCGATGTTGTTGACGTTCAGGTGATAAGAAAACGAAAGTCGTATTTCGAGGCAGTGGTTGAAAATTTCCAAAAGCAAAGCGATTTAAGAGTTGAGCCTTTTTGTCAGCATTTTGGTTCGTGTGGTGGATGCAAATGGCAGCATATGAGCTATGATCAACAATTGTATTACAAACAAAAGCAGGTGCGCGAGCAATTGGTGCGAATCGGAGATCTTGACATCCCTGAAATTAGACCGATATTGGCATCAGAAAAGACACAGTTTTATCGTAATAAATTAGAGTACTCATTTTGTGACAGACGTTGGTTTGAACAGTCTGAAATTGATTCAGGTAAAGAAATCACACAGCTTGAGGGACTGGGTTTTCATGCTCCGGGGCGATTTGATAGAGTTTTGCAAATTGAAAAATGTTATTTGCAGGATGAGCCTAGTAATGCAATCCGTAATGCAATTCATGATTTTGCTCAAAAGCATGAAATATCATATTACAATCCTCGACAACATACTGGTTTGCTTAGAAATTTAATGATACGAATTACTACTACAGGTGAAGTAATGTGTGTACTCATCGTAGCGGATATGACGGATGCTGTCCGTGAATTGTTGGAGTATGTAAAACAAACATTTCCTGAAATTGATGCCTTGCTTTATGTGATTAATCAGAAAAAAAATGACAGCATTTATGATTTGAATGTGAATGTTTTTTATGGAAAAGAAATCATTACAGAGCAATTAGATGGCTTGAAATTTCAGATTGCCGCTAAATCATTTTTTCAAACAAATACGACACAAGCTGAGCAGCTTTACAAGGCTGTGCGCGAAGTTTCTGAAATTAAGTCGGATCATTTGGTGTATGATTTGTATTCCGGAGCCGGTTCTATATCATTGTATTTAGCACGTTTTGCACGGAAAGTTATAGGGGTGGAAATTGTTGAAGAGGCAATAAATGATGCTTGGAAAAATGCAGAACTCAATCAAATTAAAAATGTGGAGTTCTTTGCCGGTGATATGAAAGATGTGTTAACGAAAGATTTTGTTGAAAAGCATGGTGTTCCTGATGTGTTGGTGCTAGATCCTCCAAGAGCCGGTATGCATAAAGATGTTGTGAATGTGATTGCGGGTATGTCGCCAAAACGTATCGTTTATGTTAGTTGTAACCCAGCAACTCAAGCTCGTGATATTGCCTTACTTGGTGATGAATGGAAAATATTGGCAGTACAACCTGTAGATATGTTTCCACATACACATCATGTTGAAAATATTGTGATGCTGGAGCAAAAATGAGAGGTTGGAAAAATCGATGGGGCGTAGTTGCGTTCCGAAAGCTTTCGGGAGGCGAAGGATTCCTTTTCAAGGTCTCGCTAAGCGAAGGAATGTGCGTAGGAAAGTCGAGGTTTTGAGTGTAGGAAGATTTTCAGTCGTACCTCCTTTGAAATGACCAACATGCCTTTTCCCTCCCTAAAACTTTAAAAAATGTCATTTCGATGGAACGCAACGAAGTGGAGTAGGTGTGAAAATTATGCAACCGTTTGGGATTTGATTTTTGTTATCCGCCCAAAGTCTGCCTGTTACGCCGGTAGTCGCACAGGCCGACTGCTGGCAGAGACAAGTTTTGTTATTTCCCTCAAAGGTTTTTATTAAATTTTTTCTTAGTAATTAGCTATCGGGTTTGCACATTTTCCGTATCACCTAACACCTGATTCCTGACCTCTGTTTTTCACCATTAAGGAATTAATAGAAGTCCCCTTAAGTGAAATTCCCTTTATGCTTTCACAGCTTGTGCAAATTCTTTTCCGTATGCTTTGAGAAAAGATTTGTTATCCTCATTTGGCCGGAATTTCATAGCCATAGGCTCTAATGGAGTTTTCAGTTTTAAGTTTTGCAGTATTGGTTGCATAATTTTCACACCTTCTCCACTCCATCCGTAAGAACCAAAAGAGCTTGCAATTTTCCCCTTATCGCGAATCGGATTTATTAATGCAAACATTCGATAAACTGGCAATAAAATATTCTGATTCAATGTAGGACAGCCAACCATAAAAGCATCAGAACGTACAATTTCAGATTCTAACTCACCCATATCGATGGTTTCAATATCGAGTAATTTCACATCCAAATCTTCCTCTCGAATTCCTTCTGCCATTGCTTCAGCCATTTCATTAGTATATCCGTATGCTGATACGTAACTTATAAGTACCCGATGCGATGGAAGGTCATTTTGATTCATATAGGTTTCGGAATATTCTTTGGACAAAGCAACCATTTCTTTCCAATGGTCTTTCAAAATTGGGCCATGCCCAGGGGCGATCATTTCAATGTCAAGATCTTTGATTTTATCAATGGCTTTTAACATGAATTTGCTGAAAGGTTTTAAAATCACATCAAAATAATATTTAAATGCATCAAGGTAAGTTTTTCTATCAACCTGTCCATCAAATATTTCGTCAGAACAATAATGCGCTCCAAATGAATCGCAGGTAAACAAAATTTTATCCTCTTTGAGATAAGTGTATATTGTATCGGGCCAGTGTAAATTCGGAGCACCGATAAATTCAAGCGTTTTATTTCCTAAATCTAGTGTGTCGCCATGTTTAACAATGATGTGTTTAAACGGTTTTCCAACAATTTCATTAAGATAACGTATGGCTTGTCCTGAACCAACTACTGTAACATTTGGTGCCAATTTTAATAAATGGACTAAGCTGCCCGAATGATCAGGTTCTGTATGATCTAAAACAATATAATCTAACTCACTAATATTTACAATCTGCTCAAGTTTTGATTTATATACATCCCAAAACTTTTCTTTGGCAGTTTCGATTAATGTTTTTTTCTCAGCATCAATAAAATAGGAATTGTATGTTGTGCCGTATTCGGTTTCCATAACGATATCAAAGGTTACAATATCGCGGTCAAGTATTCCAACCCAACTCACATCTGGTGTTAACTGAATAATTTTATTGTCTTTCATAATTGCATTTTTAAAGTTTTCAAAATTGGTTCAAATTTAATTAAGCTAACACAAAATACTGTATTTTTGTTGACTTATTTTAGTGTTTTTTTTGTAGTCGTTCTGTAAAACTTGCGATGGATTTCTTCTTAAGGTTTCGCTGAGCAAAGGAAAGTTAAGACCTTGAGTTAAGGAATTCATTGTAGATAAATTTACTAGTGTCTTGTTTGCTCTTTTAAGTGAAGCGTTAAATGAAAGTC
>JAYEFQ010000016.1:29991-59761 GCA_034658655.1 Bacteroidota bacterium | reverse complement strand
GATAACTCCAAGCTTGATGCTGATGTTAAGCAGGTTATAGTCAGAGCAGACAACGGGATTAATGAAGCAATTTCAAATTTGAAAATAACCGCGAATAATCTTAGCCCGCATGTTTTAGAAAGTTTCGGATTGTTACGAGCGATACAAAACCGTGTTGATACAATAAAATTGGCAGAAGTCCCTGAAATAACAATACAGGAAAGTATTGGTAGGCAACGATTTCCAAAAGCCATTGAGCTGGCAGCATATCGAATCATTAGTGAGCTAATGATAAACACATTAAAACATGCGCATGCTACTGAAATTGCAATTCATTTATTAAAGGATGAAAATGTGTTGCGAATTATTTATTCTGATAATGGCAAAGGTTACGACAAACAAAGCGTCAACTTAGGTATGGGGATATCAAATATTCATTCCAGAATTAAAGCAGCTGGTGGATTTATCGAAATTCATGCAAAACCAAATCAAGGGTTTTATGCAGACATTAAATTTAAACTATAATGCAAGATTTGAAAATATGTTTAGTTGATGACCATAGTTTGTTTCGTGAAGGATTACACTTTCTTCTCGAAAAACTTGAGCATGTCAAAACAATTCGTGAGGCAGAAAATGGTGCTTCATGTCTGCATTTATTGCAGACATGGAAACCTGATATTGTTTTTATGGACATTGAAATGCCCGGAATTAATGGCATAGAAACCACAATTCAAATTAAAGCGAAATATCCTAAAATTGAAGTTGTCGGTTTAAGCATGTATGGAGATGAAGATTATTATCGGGCAATGATTGATGCGGGGGCAAGTGGATTTATCTTGAAAAATTCCAAATTTGATGAAGTCAAAAAAGCAATAACTGAAATTGCAACCGGACATCATTATTTTTCACCAGAAATTCTTGATTTAGTAATCAACCGACTTCGTTTTCCGGAAACAACAGAATTGAAAGAAACAAAACATGAATTAAGTAATCGAGAGCAAGAAGTGCTCATACATATCTGCAAAGGATTTTCTCATCAAGAAATTGGGAATATTTTGAACATAAGTAAACGTACTGTTGACAAACACCGAGAAAATATCCTCATCAAAACCCAAGCTGGAAACACTGCGAGTTTAGTGATTTATGCAGTAAAAAATGGAATAATACACATTTGATAATGTGTATTACATACGAACTAATAGTTATTGCAATACGTTCAAAAACGTATCTCCAAAATATGAACTTATACGCATAAATTAATGCTTTCTGTCGCTTTACTTTGCAGAAACGTTAAATTTTATGCTATGCTTTCACCACTTTTTAGTTTGATATTGATTCCTCTCATCATTGCAATTTTCGTAGCAATTAATATGGGGGGAAGCGGAACTGCGCCTTCGTTTTCAGCAGCTGTAGGAGCAAATGTAATACGAAAAAATTTAGTTCCGGGAATTTTTGGGGTAATGGTTTTTCTAGGAGCAATTATCGCAGGAAAAGGAACTGCCACTACCATAGGAAAAGGGTTACTTCCTGCAGATTACATGGACTTTACAATCGTTAGCATTATTCTTTTCTCGGTAGCGATGTCATTACTTTTAGCAAATATTTTTGGTGTCCCGCAATCAACAAGTCAGGCAACAGTTATGGCAGTTGTCGCTCCGGCAGCATATTACAACGAGCTTAACACCCACAAATTATTTGTGGAAATTATTCCTACTTGGTTAATTATGCCGGTTATAGCTTTTGTCATCTGTTATCTCTTAGGGAAATTCTTGTATAAACCAATTCGAAAACGTGGATGGACCATGTCAGCAAAAATTAATCAAAGTCCCATTTTAAAAGGAATTATTGTTTTAATGGCATGCTATGTGGCTTTTTCTATCGGCGCTAATAATGTTGGCAATGCGGCGGGACCAATTACTACAATGGTTATCAATGAACTTGGTATCGACCCAATGTCAGCAAACTTTACAACAATATTGATTCTCGTTGTATTAATAATTGCACCAAGTTTTGCCATAGGGAGCTCAATCTTTGGGAATAAATTATTGCAAAATACAGGCAAAGAAATCATACTTTTTGGACGATTTGAAGCGGTTATCATCAGTTTTGTCTCTGCAAGCCTTTTACTGCTCGCATCAATAATAAAGGGGATACCAACATCGCTTGTTCAATTAAATGTAGCAGCTATCATAGGCATAGGTGTTGCGAAATTAGGAGCAAGACATATTTTTCGTAAAACGCAAGTTAATCGGTTTTTTGTCATGTGGATAGTTTCTCCTGCCATCGCCTTTGGACTGTCATATATGCTAACAGCACTCTTTGCAATGTTAAATATTCATTTTTAAAAAAAAAGAAAATATGAGAAATGAAATCATTTTGTGCCTTGTCATTTTATGCACTTCAATACAATCCATCGCTCAGCTAAACATCGATTTAGAATATCGCCCTCGTTTTGAATTAAGACATGGCTACAGAGATGCAGTACTGGTTGATAATCCAGTCATTGGTTGTATTTCCCAACGAAGTAGGCTTAATTTAACGTATTCTACACCTGCAATGCGAATTGTTTTCAGTCCGCAAGATGTTCGAATTTGGGGAGATGAGCAATTAGCAAGCAGTACCGGGGTATATGGTGATGATGCCTCTTTAAGTCTTTTTCATGCGTATGCTGAAATTCAGACAGGAAATTTCGGGTATGTTTCCGTTGGCCGTCAGCCGTTGGTTTATGATAATCAACGGTTACTAGCTGAACGCAATTGGAATCAAAACAGACTGGCTTATGATGCTGTGGTGTTTAAGGGCCATTTAAATAATTGGGATTTACATGTAGGAGTATCATGGAATAGCAATGCGGACTTGACGGACAATTGTTATCCGCCTGAAAGAATAAAGTCGCTTAATTTTTTGTGGTTAAATCATGAGTTTTCTGAAAATCTAAACGCTTCATTTCTCCACATTGCATCCGGAAATACACAGACAGACACTAGTAATCAACTTTTCTTCAGACAAACTTCCGGGATTTATGTCAATTATTTAAAAGACCAATTGAGTTACTTGGCAAATGTGTATTATCAATACGGAAAAAACAAACAAAATGATGAGATAAATGCTTGGCTTGCAGATGTAAAGCTATCGTATCGTTTTGGGAAATTCAAACCCGGTTTAGGTTTGAGTTATTTGTCCGGTGACTCAAATCCCGTATCAGGTGATGATAAGCTTTTTGATGTGCTTTACGGTGCCAGACATCGCTTTTTTGGGCATATGGATTTTTTCAGAAACATCCCATCCAATACAAATTACGGCGGCCTTGAAGATTATTATCTCTTTGTTGGATATAAGCTTTCAAAAACCATAAGCATTAAAGATACTTGGCATTACTTCAGGCTTGCAAATACCAACAATTTAACTCCAAACAAAAAAGATTTGGGCATGGAAAATGAACTATCCATCAACTGGAAAATCAATGATTTTACAGAACTTGAAACCTCTTGGCTTATTTATAATCCAACAGAATCATTTCAAACAATGAAGGGATATCAATCAGATAAATACCCACAATTTGTTTATCTCGAACTGACAATAAACCCAACATTATTTACGCAACAAAACGATGATTAAGGGAGCTAGTCTAAATAAATTACAAGATCAAGTTTTTGTTGTGAAAATATAGGTAGAGATTGTTTTGTTCTGATCGGATTATTTTTAATAATTATCATATCTTTGCTTCTACTATTGATTTAACTGTATTTAAACATGAAAAAGAAATTCTCATCCATTTATAATGGCGTGGTTACAAGACGCTTTTCGTATAAAGTAAATAAGCACTTAAACCTTTTGAAAAGACGTTTAGCGAATAAATCAGAAGTTAATAAAGCTAAATCGTTTAATAATGAAGCCTTGACCGCCGTGATAGAAGCTTTTGAAGCCGTTAAAAACAAGAATTTTAGCGAAAAAGACTTGATGGCATTTGCTCGTTGTGAAGCGTTTCGTGAAAAATTATTAAAGGATGAGAGCCTGATATCTTACGATGTTTTCGGTTCCGATAAAGAAATTCCTGTTAAAAGCATTTGTCAAACATCAACAACACCTCCCGTATGGGCTAAGTTTTATTATTTTTTAGCAAAACAATTTAAATCAAATAAATTTTTAGAAATAGGAACAAACCTTGGTGTTTCAGGGGCCTATTTTCTCGAAGCGCTTTCACAGAAAGAGAATTTTAAATTTGTTACGATGGAAGGTGTACAGGCACTTTGTGATATTGCAAAATCACAATTTGTTAAAATTACTGACGAATCAAATCTTGAGGTAATTCCAGGATTGTACGACGATACTTTTCCAAAAGTAATTGAGAAACACAAAGATTTTGATATTCTCTTTATCGATGGGAATCATCAAAAGGATCCGACAATTGAATATTTTCATGCGTTAAAAAATTCCATTACTGATCCTGCTATTTTAATGTTCGATGATATTAATTATAGCTTGGAAATGAACGAAGCATGGGAGATTATTAAAAAAGATTCAGATGTGAATTATTCTGTTGACTTACATAAGTTAGGCATTGTAATAATTGATAAAGTAAATCGAAGTGAAACTGAGGACTTTTCTTTGTTTTTAGGCTATTAGCTTAAACCTTAGGACATTTCAAGGAGTTCATTAAAACAACAAAATCAGCAAATAATACAACAAAGGTAAGGTTCCCAAACTGAGCACGGTGGTAACAAATATATTTTGTGTTGCCTGAAAATCATTTAAGCCAAGTTCTCGGGCAATTACTGAAACAATAATCATGCATGGCATACCCGCTTGAAGCACAATGACAATAATTGCATCTGTATCCATCCAGTCAAGGCCGGCAAATTGCAGTGCATATAAGATTAGTGCAAAGATTGCAGGACCTAATAATAATTTATTAATTGACAATAAATAACTGCGTAGATTTTTTATCAGCGAAATAAGTTTTACCTGTGCAAGCACGGCCCCAACATAAACCATTGATAAATAAATGGTAGTGTGTCCAATGCCTGACAATGCTTGATTAAAGACAGAAGGGAGCTTTATTCCGGTAAAATAAAATAAGAACCCTAGTGCAAATGCCAGTGTATTTAAATTGAATAAGTGTTTCCAGGAATGTTTAGTAGATTTCCCAGATGATTTACTTAACATGACAATTCCCCATGTCCACATTAAGGTATCTTGCCCGAGTTGAAAAAGCGTAGCATATAGCAAGCCTTTACCGCCAGGAAATAGAGCATCCATCAATGGAAAGCCAAGAAACACAACATTTCCGAACATTGTATGCGCTTTATGCAATGCTTCATTTTGACGGTCAAGTTTTAATAATTTAGCCGAAACACTCGATAAAAGATTCAAAATTAAAACAGCCAACGCACCAGCAAAGAAAATTACTATACCATTAATTAAGGTTTTACTATCAGTTTCCAGATTTGCTATGGTGGTAAACAAAAGCAGCGGTAAGGTAACCTTCATTATTACCCGCACCAGTGCCTGATTAATGGATTTATCAACGGCTTTCAAAACAAAAGCAAGGTATCCGACAAGCGTAATTAAACCGAGAACCAATATTTGATTTGCAATAATGTTCATGCTGTAAAGTTAAAAATTTCAGATAAAAAAAAGGTTTTTTTATCTGATTCTATCTTTGGAAATTATTCCGAAATAACTTGTCGTTTAGTACATTTTACCTAAGACTTCACCTCCTAATTCCCTGAGTGTCATTTTTCAGGAGTTTGCGAACTAAAAAATGCAACACAAAGCAATCCCGACGCATGTAGGGCTTCAAACCTCTAACCTCTAACCTCTAACTTCAAACCTCTAACCTCAAATTCCCTGAGTATCATTTTTCAAGAGTTTGCAAACTGAAAAATGTAACACGAAGCAATCCCGACGCATGTAGGGCTTCAAACCTCTAACCTCTAACCTCTAACTTCAAACCCCTAACACCTAACCCCTAACACCTGACCACCCTGACCCGGCTAGTGTGCTTCTAACCAGTCTTTTCCAACGCCTAAGTCCACAGTTAATGGTACCGATAGGTGCACGGCATTTTCCATTTCATATTTTACAATGTCTGCCAATTGGTCTTTTTCATTTACCGGACATTCGAAGTTCAACTCATCATGTACCTGCAAATTTAAGCGAGCAGATAAACCTTCCTTTTGAATTCGCTGGTAAATATTAATCATAGCCACTTTAATGATATCTGCAGCAGAACCCTGTATCGGTGCATTAATAGCATTTCGTTCAGCCATACCGCGAACTACGCCGTTACGGGAATTAATATCGGGTAAAAAGCGTTTTCTGCCCATGATGGTTTCCACATATTCATCCTTACGCGCCGTCGCAATGCAGGCATCCATGTGTTTTTTTACACCGGGAAAGCTTTCAAAATAATCATCAATTAACTGTTTGGCTTCCGTTCGCGGAATATTTAATCGCTGAGACAAACCAAAAGCAGAAATTCCATAAATGATACCAAAATTGGCCGTTTTTGCTTTTGAACGCTGTTCACGACTAACTTCACTGACATCCACCTTAAACACTTTAGCGGCGGTGGCTGCATGAATATCGGTGTCTTCATTCTGAAAAGCTTCCAACATGTGTTTATCTTGGCTCATATGCGCCATTAAACGCAGCTCAATTTGCGAATAATCGGCAGATAAAAAGACATGATTTTCATCGCTGGCGGTGAAAGCTTTACGGATTGCTCGTCCACGAGCTTCCCGAATTGGAATGTTTTGTAAATTCGGATTATTTGAGCTTAATCGTCCGGTTGCTGCAACGGTTTGATTAAATGATGTATGAATTTTTCCAGTACGCTCATTAATTAGCTTTGGCAATGCCTCAACATAAGTTGATAAGAGCTTTTTCACCGAACGGAACTCCAAAATTTGCTCAATTACCGGATGCTTATCCGCGAGTTTTTGCAAAGTCTCTTCTGAAGTTGAGTATTGTTTGGTTTTTGTTTTTGGCGGCTTATCGGTAATTTTCATCCGATCAAATAATATTTCTCCCAATTGTTTTGGCGAGCTGATATTGAATTCGTGTCCGGTAAGTTCATAAATTTGTTTTTCTATACCTTGCAATTCCTCACTAAGCTTTTTCGCATAATCATTCAATTGATCTACATCCAAATGCACACCCACAGATTCCATATCGGCCAATACATAAATCAGCGGACATTCTACTTCACGAAATAAATTTTGCAGACCTGACGATTTCAATTCCGGCTCAAGTTTTTCTTTAAGTTGCAACGTAATATCGGCATCTTCAGCAGCATAATCACTAATTATTTCCAAGGGAACTTCGTTCATGGTTTTTTGATTTTTCCCTTTCTTTCCAATCAAACTTTCAATGGAGATTGTTTCATAATTAAGAAGAGTATCAGCCATGAAATTCATGTTATGTCGCAATTCCGGATGTAGTAAATAATGTGCAATCATGGTGTCAAAAAGGGTTCCCTGAATTTTAACATTATAATTTTGCAGCACGAGCATATCGTATTTAATATTTTGCCCGATTTTCATAATATCTGCATTCTCAAGCACCGATTTAAATTCATCGACAATCGCCTGTTTTTCAGTTTCAATTTCCGGCATCATTACATACCATGCCTTTCCTGCGCTTACACAAAAAGACATGCCTGTAAGTTTTGCGTTATGCGGATTTAAACTGTTGGTTTCTGTATCAACAGCAAAGGCATCGGATTTTGAAAGTTCTTCAATTAAATTGTTCCGTAAATAAGGGGTATCAACCAGAATATATTCCGGATTTTCGGTATTAATATTTCGTTTGCCGGATGTTGCTTCTATTACTTCCGAGACATCGTCATTTGAATTTGCAGGAAAATCAAATAAAGATCCCTGTGCAGCAGGCATTACTTTTGCCGATTCGCCAAGAATGCGTTGCGAAAGGGTATTGAACTCCAGTTCATCAAAAATGGGTTTAAGTAGCTCTTTATTGAGCGCATCATATTTAAATAGACTGAAATCAATATTTAAAGGAACCTCTTGTTCAATGGTAACAAGTTTTTTTGAGAGCAGGATTTGAGCTTTATTGGCTTCAATTTTTTCTTTTTGCTTGCCTTTAAGTTGATCTGTATTATCTAAGAGGTTTTCTACTGATCCAAATTGATCAATCAACTTAATCGCTGTTTTTTCGCCCACACCAGGAGCACCGGGCACATTATCAGCACTGTCGCCCCAAAGGGCAAGAATATCTATCACTTGTTCCGGTTTTTCTATGCTGAATTTATTCAGAATTTCAGGCACTTTTAACACTTGATTGTCTTTCTCCCCCGAGCGTCTTGGGCGATACATAAAGACTTTATCTGTTACCAATTGAGCATAATCCTTATCCGATGTCATCATATACACAGTAAAATTCTCATCGGCAGCCATTCGAGCTAGCGTTCCTACTACATCATCAGCTTCGTAGCCTTCTTCTTCCACCACAGGAATGTTGTATGCTTTCAGGATATCCTTAATATAAGGAACTGCTTTACGGATGTCTTCAGGCGTTGCGTCGCGATTGGCTTTATACTCTGAATACATTTCATTACGGAAAGTTGGTCCGGGCGGATCGAAAACCACTGCTATATGCGAGGGTTCTTCTTTTTTTAAAACTTCCTCTAAACTGTTGACAAATCCAAAAATTGCTGAGGTATTCAGTCCTTTTGAATTGATGCGAGGATTCCGTATAAACGCATAATAGCTTCTGAAAATCAATGCATAAGCGTCAAGAAGGAAGAGTTTATTTTCCATAATCGAATATTTTTATCAAAAATAAGCATAATTGGCGGGAAAAGATAATAATAAAGTGATAAGACATGCTCTGGTCCAAAAATTTCTTGCTGGGTCTTATGATAGATATTGCTTGCTTAGAATTCGTAATTTTCAATTAGGCAATCGCTTTCAATCTATTTTCATTTCCGCAACGAAATTTCCAAAAAGATTTGTACTTCTCAAAATCTTTTACTTATATTTGCACACTAAATTTTTGCCCAGGTGGCGGAATTGGTAGACGCGCTGGTCTCAAACACCAGTGGTAGCAATACCGTGCCGGTTCGACCCCGGCTCTGGGTACAAGCCCTCGAGAGAGGGCTTTTTTTTACATATAAACTGTACAGCGATGACTAAGCATCCAAATCCTGAAAAACAACGGCAGTTTGATCTGCATTACTTGCAGATGGCACAAATTTGGGCAAAAAACTCTTACTGCATACGTCGTCAAGTTGGCGCATTGATTGTTAAAGACCGTATGATTATATCCGACGGGTATAACGGAACACCGGTTGGTTTTGAAAATAAATGTGAAGACGAAAATAACAAAACAAAGCATTATGTTTTACATGCTGAAGCCAATGCTATTACCAAAGTTGCAAAATCTGGAAATAACAGCGAAGGAGCAACACTTTATGTTACGACTTCTCCTTGTATAGAATGCTCAAAATTAATTATTCAGTCTGGTATTGTTCGAGTTGTATTTATTGAATTGTACTCAAAAAATGAAGGACTTGAGCTTTTAAAACGTGCAGATGTTGAAATCGTACATTTTAAAATGAACGAAAATGAATAAACGCAACATATTTCTCCCGCTTATTATCGCATTATCTGTCGTGGCAGGGATTTTTATTGCCGGTTTAATGACACATGATAATCGTTCGATGTTTGCAAATGAGCAAGCAAAATCCAATAAGCTGAATGCAATGCTGGATTTTATTTCGGAGAATTATGTGGACACTGTTTCTAAAGCCAATATTATTGAACAAGCCATTCCGAAATTTTTGGAACAACTTGATCCTCACTCAGTATATATTCCTGCAGAAGATCTCAAAGCAATGAATGAACCGCTTGAAGGTAGTTTTGAAGGCATAGGAATTCAGTTTAACATGAAAAATGACACTCTACAGGTTTTACATATTATTTCAGGCGGGCCATCTCAAAAAGCAGGGCTTTTACCGGGCGATCAAATTATCAACGTAGATGACACTATTATTGCAGGGGTTGATATTTCGACTCAGGTTGTGATGAAAAAACTAAAAGGTGAAAAAGGAAGTACGGTTAAAGTTGGAGTACTTCGTCGCGGAAATGATGATTTAATTTATTTTGAAATTATTCGTGATAAAATTCCAATTTTTAGTGTTGACGTTGCTTACATGCCGACATCAAATATAGGATACATCAAAATTTCAAGTTTTTCTCATACTACCTATAACGAATTTATTGAAGCAGTAAGTTTGTTAAAAACCCAGGGAATGAAAAAACTTATTTTAGATTTACGCTCAAATACCGGAGGTATTATGGATGCAGCCACAAAAATAGCAGATGAATTTTTGCCTAGCGGGAAAATGATTGTTTATACGCAAGGTCGTAAACACGGAAAAATTAAAACCTTATCAACCGATGATTATCACCGCTGTGTGGATTTGGATTTGGCTGTATTAATTGATGAATTTTCAGCTTCGGCAAGTGAAATTGTTGCAGGTGCCATTCAAGATAATGATAGAGGTTGGATTATCGGGCATCGTTCATTTGGAAAAGGATTGGTGCAAGAGCCCGTTCAGTTTGATGATGGTTCTGCATTGCGATTAACCATTGCCCGTTATTACACGCCGGCAGGAAGATGCATTCAAAAAGATTATGGCAACGATTTAGACGATTATTACAGTGATATTATTAATCGATACGCAAACGGAGAGTTAAGCTCGGTGGATTCTACATATTTTAACGATTCGTTGAAATATTACACCTCTAATGGTCGGGTAGTTTATGGTGGAGGTGGTATTATGCCGGATATTTTTGTTCCGATTGATACAAGTATGAATGATTTATATTTTAAAATTCGAAACCAAAATCTTGTTTATGAATTTGCTTTTGAATATACCCGTTCACAACGCGATGAATTAAATCAATACACTAACACAAAAAGCCTTGAATCGTATTTAACATCCCAAAAAGTATTTAATGAATTTACGGAATTTGTTAATTCATCCGGAATTGAATTTTCCGAACAGGAAATGTCTGAAGCGAAACAATATATAGAAGTTCAGCTCTATGCGAGTATCGCCAGAAATATGTTAAATGATGAAGGATTTTATCCTGTCATTCATCAAATTGATGATGATTTTCTAAAAGCAAAAGCGATTTTAGAATCAAATCAAGAAATTAGCAAAGAAATTTAGTCAAATTTGGCGATTTAATTCGCCGTTTCTTGTTTTATGCATTAAAATATTAAACAAAGATATTACAACTGGCTATCAGGGAGTTATCTCTTTTTTTATATTTTGATTCACTATCGGTATTACCATATTTTATTTAGTGATTAAAAGTGCAAAACATACTAATTTCTCCTTTACTTTTTTCCTTAGATGAAAAAAGTAAACAAAAAAATCAAGGCAGCACCAATCGCCATACCCGCTCTGCTAAATTGCTATAAAAATCAAGGATGTGGACGACTAAAGCGCCATCCTTGATTTTATTTGAGCAATTCAGCATTCACATCCAGCGCCAGCTCGTGGTCTGCCATATCCAGCGCGCATAGCCTATCGGTAGTTTTGAATCACAATCGATATTAAAATAAATGCTTGATTAATTTGGGTGACCCAGTGCACAAAACAGGATACTCACTAAATTAAGTCGAATTTGATGATTTCAACAAATTTTTACTTTATGCTGAAACATTATACTCCCTCAATGCATCATTAAGTGATGTCTTTTTATCGGTTGATGCTTTGCGTTCACCAATAATAAGCGCGCAAGAAACTTGATATTCGCCAGCAGGGAATTTTTTAGTATAAGATCCTGGAATTACAACAGAGCGTGCTGGAATTCTTCCTTTCATTTCCACAGGCTCATCACCGGTTACATCTATGATTTTTGTGGATGCAGTTAACACAACATTGGCTCCAAGTACAGCTTCACTTTCAACATGAACTCCCTCAACAACAATGCATCGAGAGCCTATAAAACAATAATCTTCAATAATAACAGGAGCTGCTTGCACCGGCTCTAAAACTCCACCAATTCCTACGCCCCCGGAAAGATGCACATGTTCGCCAATTTGTGCACAGGAACCAACAGTTGCCCATGTATCAACCATAGTATATTCACCAACCCATGCACCAATATTTACATAAGAAGGCATCATTATAACGCCTTTATTTAAAAACGCACCGTATCGTGCAATTGCGTCGGGAACAACTCTCACTCCCATTTCAGCAAATCCCTTTTTCAATGGAATTTTATCATGATATTCAAAAATTCCCTCTTTTAAGGTTTCCATTTTTCGAAGTGGAAAATACATGATAACTGCTTTTTTCACCCAATCATTGACTTTCCATCCGGTTTCAGATAATTCATCGGGTTCCGCAACACGAATTCGTCCTTTATCAAGATCTTCAATGGTATCAAAAATGGCAGTTTCAATTGCTTTTTCTTTCAACAATTCCCGCTTTTCCCAAGCGTTTTCAATTAAGCGAATTCTTTCTTTCATGCAGTGAATTTTTACAATAATCCGAGTTCAAGTTTTGCTTCATCACTTATTTTATCTTTGTCCCAGGGGGGATCAAACACAATATTAACTTTCACTTTACCAACACCTTTAGCACGCAAAACAGCAGTCTCTGTCATCATAACAATACTATCTGCCATAGGACAATTTGGTGCAGTTAATGTCATATCAATCTCCACATTGTTATCATCATCCATATCGATGCGATAAATTAAACCGAGATCATAAATGTTTACCGGAATTTCCGGATCAAACACTTTACGCAATTGTTTCACAATTTCTAATTGTATATCTTGTTGACTCATAGCTTTATATTTTAAATTCATGCTTTTGCATTAAATGCCATAGCATAAGCTTTTATTCGTTTTATCATAGCCAGCAAACCATTGGAGCGTGTCGGTGAAAGATGCTGATGCAAGCCTATTTCATCAATAAAAGATAATTCAGCAAGCATTACATTCTTTGGTGATTCTCCTTCTAAGGCACGAATCAGTAAACTGGCAATTCCTTTGGTAATAATAGCATCCGAATCAGCTTTGAAATGCATTTTACCGTCTTTTAACTCAGCGATAATCCATAATTTCGACTGACAACCGTCAATTAAATTATCCTCTGTTTTTTCTTCGGGGCTGAGCGCTGTCAATTCGTTTCCCAAATCTACGAGGTAAGTATATTTATCCATCCAGTCATCAAAAATGGAAAACTCCTCAATAATTGCATTTTGTTTTTTTTCTATACTCATAATCACTAGTATCCGAAAGTTGATATTATTAAAAGCCCTCAGAATCCCGTATTTTTGAGTTCGACAAAAAACTATGTAAAATATGGGGCCGCTTCAGGCAAAACAAAAATAAGAATAAACCTGTTATTACACAAATTATAGATTTAGTTGCTATCTAATTATTGAAAATTGCACTAAAACTCACCAAGCCGATAAAAATTAATATATGCAAAGTGAGTGCTTACGGGCTTCCAACTTATCAAACCATCTATTTTGAAGCGGGCTACAACTCTTAAAATTACTACTGTTTCGCCTATTTTATAAATATATACATCGTTGACGATTCGTTGTTTTATGTCCTATATTTTCTATCCATTTTTCAATCACTTTCTTCGTAGTAATATGAGTAGTCAATACCTTTCATAAACATTTCCCTATCATTTATTTTAGTTGTAAGTGCATTTTCCAAAAGTGTTTTCAGAACACCACTTTTTGTTGGACTCCACATCATTGAGTTCATATAATCCTGTTTGCTTATTTTACTCCAATCTACACATTTTTTAAGATTCTTTTTTAGCATTAAATCCAGCCATATTCTAGCGCTTCTACCATTACCCTCCATAAAAGGGTGAGCGATATTCATTTCCACATATTTATCGACAATTTCCTCAAATGTTGTTTCCGGCATTAATTCTATTTGCTTTAATGTATTCCCTAAAAAGTGTGATACGGCAAACTGAAAGCCTCCTTTAGATATATTTTTTTGTCTAATTTGTCCTGCAAAATCATACAATCCACCAAATAAATAAGCGTGTATTTGTTGCAATCCTTTAGATGTACCAACTTCGATGCTATTTATAAATGAACTTTCAAATAAAGCATAAGCCTTTGTTTTGCTTTTTCCGTCAATACTTTCATCACTGTATGTAAACCATTCAATAAATCGGTTTGCTTTTTTACCTGGAAACTCTTTACCTAATACAATTATGCCATTGTAATCCAACATATCAGCTAAACGCTTTTTACCATCTGGTGCAAGAATTTTCAACTGGGTAGTAGCACTAACCACTTGACTTTTTTCTTTTTTCAACTTAGCTTTAAGATATTTCCAATAATTGCGAGTTTTGGTATAGTCGTTTTGATCAGTAAGAACAGCAACAATATCTAATACAGAAAACCACCACTTAGCATTTTCTTCATCCCAAACTGCACGCACTTCACGGTCGTCAAAAAAACGTATGGATATTTTTCTCTTATTCATATTTAACCTTTATATAATCTGTAATTACCTGTCTGAAGTTAAATTATTTTTAAATTTGTTATAGTTGTCCAACTGCTTTGTTCAATAATCACCAACTCATTTATTCCACCGAAAAAAACATTCTCATTTCTGTCAAATATACAAAAAATAAATATTATGTTTTACAAACATACGAGACTGAACGCTTTATTAACTTAAAATAATTTGAATTTTCTTTAAATTTTCAACCAATTTATCAATTTCTGCTTTTGTATTGTACAATGCTACAGATGCCCGAATTGTTCCTGAAATTCCGTAATGTTGCATAACGGGTTCAGCGCAATGTGTTCCGGTACGCACCGCTATTCCGGTTTTATCGAGCAAAGTACCCATATCGTAAGGATGAATTCCATCCATAACAAAAGATAAAACAGACGTTTTATCTTTAGCTGTACCAATCATTTTTAAACCTTCAATTTGATTTACTTTTTTCGTTGCATACGCAAATAAATCATGCTCGTATTTTATAACATCTTGCATTCCAATATCTTCAAGATATTTTATTGCTGCATGTAAACCAATAGCCGCTACATAATTCGGTGTTCCGGCTTCAAATTTAAATGGTAACTCATTGTATGTTATTTTTTCTAAGCTCACTGATGATATCATTTCTCCTCCTCCTTGATAAGGGGGCATATCATCTAATAGTTTTTCTTTTCCATAAAGCACACCTATCCCGGTAGGACCATAAATTTTATGTCCTGAAAAGCAAAGAAAATCACAATCTAAATCTTGCACATCGACTGATAAATGCTGAATTGATTGGGCGGCATCAACAAAAACAGGAATATCATTTTCATGTGCAATTTGTATCATTTCCTTAACGGGATTAATGGTTCCCAGTGCATTAGAAACATGAGTAATGGAAATAATTTTAGTTTTTTCTGAAATTGCCGAACGAAATTTTTCTAAGGACAAACTCCCGTCATTTTCAAATTGCTGTACTTTTAAATGTGCCGATTTACGCTCTGCTAGCATTTGCCAAGGAACAAAATTAGAATGATGCTCCATTTCTGTAATTAAAATCTCATCGCCTTTTTGAATATTTTTTTCTCCGAAACTAAATGCCACGAGATTTACCGCTTCGGTAGTTCCACGAGTAAAAATCACCTCATGAGTATGTTTCGCACCAATAAAATCGGCAATGTATTTTCTTGCATTTTCATGTGCTGAAGTGCTTTCCTCACTGAGATAATGAACCCCACGATGAATATTTGAATTTAAACGATAATACAAATCATTCATTGCTTCAATTACCTGTATCGGTTTTTGAGTAGTGGCAGCATTATCGAGATATATCAGTGGTTTTCCATAAATTTCTTGCTTTAAAATGGGAAAATCGTTTCTTATATTTTTAATATCCATTATTAATCAAATTTTTTCTGTGCTGTAAATATACGAAAAAACTAAGGGAATAAATGCAATAAACAGTGATCAAAAAAAATTGAATTTTAAAAAAAATTATTCAAAAATCATTTTTACAGCCTTCATTTCATATTCACGGATATTATGCGATTTATCCTGCAAAATAAGATATCCAAGTTCATTGACATTAATAATTTTTGCCTCAAATTGTCCAGAATCATCCTGATATTTTCGAAATTTTTTATATCCAAGCAATTGAGAAAGATATTGTTTTTTAATTTGTGAATATTGTCCCTCTTTCAATCGATAATACCATTTATCCAGTGCATCAGCGAGCTCATACACTAAATCATCGGGTGAAACATTAACACCAAGTTGAATAAGTGAAACAGGATTCAGAATATCAAAAGGAAATTTATTTTCATTCACATTTAAACCGATTCCGATTCTGGTATTTTCAATTAGATCACATGAAACTTGATTTTCAATTAATATTCCAGAAATTTTTTGATTCTCTACTAGAATATCATTAGGCCACTTTATACGCGATTTAATACCTATTTTCGCCAATATATCATGTACGGCAAGGCTTGATATCATAGAAAGATAAAATTGCTTGTCAGATGCTAGAAAGTGAGGATATTTCACAAAGCTAGCTGTAATATTTTTCCCAATACTTGCATGCCATACATTATTTGCCATCCCACGTCCGGCAAGTTGCTTTTTCACACTCAAACCAAATTCTGTTTTTGATTTCAGTAATTCAGAAAATTTTAATGCTTCCTGATTACTAGATTCACACACATCAATATGAATAATTTTCGCACACATTAAAATCGAATATTAATTGCACATTCTGCAAAATCTGCTTGCGTATAATTTGTTTTGATAAACACACCAAACGAAATATTTGCCTGATTATTTCTTATATCCCGCAAATAATATTTTAAACCTAAACGATTCGAGTTCCAGTTTTTAACAATAGCTGAAAACCCTGTTTCATGATTATAAATATCAGCATAATTACGTAAAAATGGTTTTGTTAAATCAACACCAAATTCACCGTACAAAGCCATATGTCCCATACACATTTCCTGTCCGAAAAATAATGTAGAGTACATACTTTGTTTCAAAGGATTTTCATCTGGAACTAAATTATTTTCAACAAATTGATAGAATGAACGATAATGCCCAATATTTAAACCAAAACTGATTCGATAAACAGAAGAAAGGTTTTTTCCAATTTGTTGCTTTAAAGTATAAACTGAATAAACCGGTCCGCCATATGGTTTTACTGATGATCCATAAGAATGAGCTCCATAAGCAAAGCCAATTTCATATTGCCAATTTTCAGGATATTCATCAATTACTTCATGAAATTTAATAGTTTCATTGGTTTGATAGATTAATCCAATTTTCATTTGAGGCACATTTCCTCCGATATTCGGTAATTTCACATGTCCGTTAGAAAAATGAAATGCCCCGATACTATAAATAAATCGGATGTTCTTTTTTTGATAAGAAACTTCCAATTCACCACGAGAATAATTTGTGATATGACTTCCAATCAATGCATTTTCAGGGTTTGTCCAGGGATGATAAGGATTTGTAAAATATGAAAAACCAAGTCCAGCAGTAAAACTTAATTTCAAGGGTGCTTCAATATTTGTTAAATGCCAGCGTAAAAAAGGTTGAATACCAAACACATCACCCAAAAATTCATTATTCAAATTTCCGAACATAACTTCAACACCATACTCCGGAAAATTCAAATGACGTTCCCACTGATTTAAGCCATTGCCAATTTTTGTAAATTCAAAGGTAGAAAACCAAGACATACTTGTTTTTGGCATGCCTGAATATGCTTCCAACATTTTACCGGGACCTGTTTTTACCCCATAAACAAAATCTTTCACTTCAAAACTATCAGTATTTTGTGAAAATGCTGATAGTTGAAATAAGCATAAAACGCCAAAAATAATTCCCCAGATTTTCATTGTTTTACAAGCCTAATTTTTCAGATATTTCGAGCATTTTCCGAATGGGTTTTTCTGCTTTTTTTCGCAACGATTCATCCAAAGTAACCTCAGGCAATTCATATTTCAAGCAATTATACAATTTTTCCATTGAATTTAATTTCATAAAATTACAATCATTACAACCACGAGTTGAATCTTTCGGCGGTGCAGGAATAAATTCTTTATCGGGACTCAATTTTTTCATTTGATGAATAATTCCGTTTTCCGTTGCGACAATATAAGTTTTTGCATCATCTTTTGCAGAATATTTCAGCAAAGCAGATGTTGAACCAACGTGATCAGCTACAATCAATACTGGTTTTTCACATTCTGGATGAGCCAATACTTTTGCATTTGGATAATCTTGCTTGATACGGAGAATTTTTTCAACTGAAAACTCTTCATGTACGTGACAAGCACCATCCCAAAGCACCATATTTCTACCTGTTACAGAGTTAATATAACCTCCAAGGTTTCGGTCTGGTCCAAAAATTATTGGTTGATCTTCTGGAAAACTTTCAACAATTTGTTTTGCATTACTACTAGTTACCATCACATCAGAAAGTGCTTTTATTGCAGCTGTAGTATTTACATAATTTATAATCACATGATTTGGATAATGTGTAATAAATTCAGCAAATTTATCAACCGGAGCAGATTCAGCAAGTGAACAACCTGAATTCAAATCTGGTAAAAGCACTTTTTTCTGCGGCGAAAGAATTTTTGCAGTTTCGGCCATAAAATGCACACCAATAAAAACAATTACCTCCGCTTTTGTTCTTGCGGCTTCTTGTGAAAGTTTTAAACTATCGCCAACAAAATCGGCAATATCTTGCAATTCCGAAACCACATAAAAATGCGCAAGAATAACTGCATTCTTTTCTTTTTTAAGGCGTAATATCTCGGACTTTAAATCGAGAGATTTATCAATTGGTTCATCAACAAAACCGATTTCTTTAATTTTATCAATATTCATATATATATTATTATTTATAAATTTAAAATTAATAATAATGATAATAATACTTTGTTAATATGGTTAGCAAATTTATGGCTTTTCACTTGTAAAATCTAAATTAATTAACTTTTCAGTAAGTTTTAAACATAAATGTTAATTTTTACTTCTTGAAAATGAACAAACTATTGTTTATATTAACAGTTGTTAATATAATTAATATCTAAAAACTTTTTTTTGAAAATCATATTTTTTCCTGTGTATAATATTTTGAAAACTTGGCGATAAATTTGTGCTAACTTTTTTTGTTTATAGTGAAATTTTAGTAAGCTATTTTACATTTAAATTTTGCAATTTTATTTTTCGATTTTTGTTAAAAATTTAATACTTCAATGTGAACTTATTGTTAATAAACTAAGTATTTAGTTTTAAGTATTTTCACTTGTTATACTTTTGTTTAATTGTTGTTTATTAACAAATTAACAGTGGTTAATAAATAAAAACACTATTTTTGTTGCATATATTTAACTTGTTGAAAATGAAAGATTTTGCTTTTTTATCATTTTCTAACGGTTTAAGTTTAACCTGCAACATGATAGTTATTTATTTCAAAGAACGCTATTTTTTGACTTTAATTAGTGTTAAATTTTCATAATATTTTGACACTAATTTTTGGATCTTAATGCTATCAATTAGTTAAGCGAATAATGAAGTAATTTTTCTTTCCTTTTTGTATTAAAATAAATTTTTCATTAATAACAAAAGTATAAGAAATTTGCATTTCCGGATTTGTCATTTTTTCCTTATTAATTGACAATCCATTTCCTTTAATTAGTCGTCTTAATTCGCCTTTAGAATTGAAAATATTTGTGTCTTCACAAAGTAATGTTAACACATCTCTTCCTTCTTGAATTAATGATTTATTAACTGTATGAACAGGAACTCCTTCGAATACTGATAAAAATGTTTTTTCATCAATTTGAGCCAAGGCTTCAGAGGTTGATTTACCAAACAAAATATTTGATGCATTAATGGACATTTCCAGTGCTTCTTTAGAATGTACCATGACGGTTATTTCTTCAGCGAGACGTTTTTGCAACACTCTTAAATGAGGTTCATTTTTATGCTGTTCAATCAGTTTATTAATTTCAGATTGTGAAAGAATAGTAAATATTTTAATATATTTTTCTGCATCTTCATCTGATATATTCATCCAAAACTGATAAAATTTGTATGGAGTTGTTTTTTCTGGATCGAGCCAGATATTTCCAGATTCTGTTTTCCCGAATTTTCCGCCATCTGCTTTGGTAATTAATGGGCAAGTTAATGCAAAGGCTTCTCCGCCTGCAATTCGCCGTATCATTTCAGTACCGGTTGTAATATTTCCCCATTGATCACTGCCACCCATTTGCAGCTTACAATCGTATGTTTGATAGAGATGTAAAAAATCGTATCCTTGTAAAAGTTGATAAGAAAATTCAGTAAAAGACATACCATCGCCTGAATCTTTGGCAATGCGCTTTTTAACAGAATCTTTGGCCATCATATAATTTACTGTGATGTGTTTTCCGATATCACGAATAAAATCCAGAAAACTAAAATTTTTCATCCAATCATAATTATTAACAAGGAGTGCTTTATTTGGATTTTCATCAGAAAAGTCTAAAAAATTCGCAATTTGTGTTTTTAAGCTAGCTTGGTTATGTTGTAATGCAGCTTCATCAAGAAGATTTCTTTCTTTTGATTTTCCAGATGGATCTCCTACCATGCCGGTTGCTCCTCCTAGTAATACAATTGGTTTATGACCAGCTAATTGTAGATGCTTAAGCATCATTATTCCGACAAGATGTCCGATGTGAAGTGAATCGGCAGTTGGATCAATTCCGACATATGCTTTTACGGTTTCTTTATTAAGTAAGGCTTCTGTTCCAGGCATGGAATCGTGTATCATGCCTCTCCATTCTAATTCTTTAAGAAAATTCATTGTTTTGTGTTTTTAATAACGCCTACAAAAATCAGTAAAAACAATTTGACTACAAAACCTTTTTATTGAGAAGTTTTAAACTACTTAATGAAAACTTATTGAATGATGACTTTTTGTGTAAAACGTTTCCCGTTTTTGTTTTTAAAGACTACAAAATATAATCCAGATGATTTTTTGCCAGACCAAGTAAATTGTGGTCTGTTTTGATTTAATTGTCCGGTAACAATTTCATGTCCTAATGTATTGAGGATATAAAATGTTCCATCAAAATTTTCATCTGCTTGAATATTTACATTTCCTGATGAAGGATTTGGATATATAGATACATTGAATGGGATATTTTCTTCAACTGCATGATAGGCATCCCAATCATAAATTGCTAATGTATATTCACCTGCTTTAATATCATCAATTTGAATGAGTTTCATAAATGTTGAAACATCTTGATTTTCAATAATTTCCCAATCTGTTTGAGAATTTGCTCTGTACATCAGGCGCAAAGAGTCCATACTATTTGTAATAAATTCACCATCGAGAATAGGAAATCCTCCTGAATATACATTAGAGAAATAGAAATTTCCATTACAAACTAATCCGTCGGGAAAATCGCCATCAATATGCCAATATCTGTGATTTGCAAGTACGAGACCTTCAATCGGATTTTTCATAGAATCGGGTGCACCCCAATGGTGACTTACATAAAACAATGCAGAATCTTCTAATTCATTAACATTAATTTTTACATATTCATTTGAATAAAAATTTGTTCCAGTGCTTTTTACGGTTTCAAAATAGGATAATTTTGCATCAGAGCATTTTTCATTGACATCAATTGCGACAAAAAGTGGATAAAAATCTAATGTAAATAATTGATTTCCAAATTCCCCATCAAATTGCATTCTTTCTTCATGAATTTGATAATCTTCATCAATAAAACTAATGTTTACGATATTACCATCTGACATGGTATTTCTTCCGTATAATTGTTGTTTGACAAATACATCTGCTTCAAAAGTACCTGCATTGTTTGTTATATGTACAGAGTCGAGTTTATAATGTGGAAATCCTGGTTTAAATACCCAGTTATCAAAGAAATCAGTTAAATCAACAGCTGATTCAGTGGATAAAATATCGCGCATTTCTTCAGAAGTAATGTCTTGAAATGCTTTTTCCTCTAACATAGCTCTTATTGATAAAAAGAAAATTTCATCACCAAGGTAATCTCTTAAACTGTGAACAACACTAGCACCTTTGTAATAGGATGTTGTGCCATATGTTACTGTTTGTGGAACAGCATTGATAGCATAAAAATCACCATCATCAGTATGAGAATTTGCTATGGCAATTTTATGATCATTGCGGCGATAGTTTTTACCTGAATTTATACTATGGATAAATTCAGTACTTATGGATTCAGAATATTTTGCCCAGCCTTCGTTAATCCACATTTCTTCTGCTTGATGACAAGTAATGTAATCGCCAAACCAATGATGAAAGAGTTCATGAGATATGAGGGTTTCATAATCTAACCCACCATTAACGAATCCATTTCCTATTGCTATATTTGTGGCATGTTCCATTGCTCCACTATTAAAAGGGACAACAGTATATCCAATTTTTTGCCATACATAGGGTCCAAAGAGAGTTTCAAATACTTTAGCTGTTGTGTCTAAATTTGCAAAAGATCCCATGACATCATCATAATCACCGGGGTAATGGAAAATTTGAACAGGAATATCACGTTCTATTCCTTCATAAATCCATTCAGCAACTTCATATGGTCCAACAGACATACAAGCCAAATAAGTAGGAATTTCTTGATTCATATTCCAGTGATGAATTAAAGTGGAATCTGTGTTAACAACTACTGTGTCAATATCTGTTAATATACCATTGCAAGAAGCCAATTCATCGGTATTTGTCGAAATGCTGAATGTATATGTTGCTCTATCAATAAAATCGTCAATACAAGGATACCAGACTCTTCCGTAATTATGAGGAATATCTTCAAAAGCAACACCAAGATTGAATACATAATTATTCATGAAGTAAAATCCTCCCCAATATGGATCAGATTGAGGATTTCCATGATAATACACTGAAAGTGTGATGGTATCATTTATATTTATTGGTGTTTCAAGAAAGATATTTAGCAATGTGTCGTTGTAATTAAAGTTAAGTTGAGTATCGTTTAAAAGGATTGAATCACAAGTCATAGTTAGCAAATCCAAGGAAAAATGCGATGTATTATTTGCTTTCGGTATTAGTTTAAGATCAGTTTGAGCTTGAATGGTTTCTTCAGCTCGATTAATGTCTGTAATTTGGATGTGATAATGTAACACATCAATGGTATCGCTATTGAGTTGTTGAGCAAATATCCATAAAGACATTAAAATAAAACTTATGGAAAGAATGGCTTTTTTCATAATATTTAAAAGAGTTTAGATTGATTATCAGGATTTATAATTTGTTTATTCAGATGTTCATATGCTAATGAAGTGACTTCTCTTCCGCGCGGTGTTCTTTTGATAAAGCCTTCCATAATTAGAAAGGGTTCGTAAACTTCTTCAATGGTTCCTTCGTCCTCTGCTACTGCTGTTGCAATGGTTTTTAATCCGACAGGACCACCTTTAAATTTATCGATAATTGTGAGTAGAATTCTATTATCCATTTCATCCAGACCACGGGAATCTATATTCAGGGCTTTCAGTGCATATTTTGTAATTTCGATATGAATATGACCATCTGCTTTAACTTGTGCAAAATCTCTTACTCTGCGTAGAAGTGCATTTGCAATACGCGGTGTTCCACGGCTTCTGCGAGCAATTTCCATGGCTGCATTTTTATCGATTGTAACTTTCAGGATATTTGCAGAGCGGATAACAATTCCTTGTAATGTATTTGCTGCATAATATTGTAAATGGCTGTTAATTCCAAAGCGAGCTCTTAGCGGGCTGGTTAATAATCCGCTTCGCGTTGTGGCACCGATAAGGGTAAATGGGTCGAGATTAAGTTGGACACTGCGTGCTGCGGGTCCTTTATCAATCATAATATCGATACGGAAATCTTCCATTGCTGAATAAAGGTATTCTTCAACAATTGGACTTAGGCGATGAATTTCATCAATAAAGAGCAAATCGTGTTTTTCAAGACTTGTAAGTAAACCAGCAAGATCACCTGGTTTTTCTAAAACGGGCCCTGATGTAACTTTGAAACCGACATTTAGTTCATTCGCGATAATATTAGCAAGGGTTGTTTTCCCGAGCCCCGGAGGGCCGTGTAGTAGAACATGGTCAAGTGCCTCGTCCCGCATTCCTGCAGCTTGCACAAATATTTTGAGATTTTCCACAATACTTTCTTGACCTTTAAAATCGTCAAAACTTAAGGGTCTGAGAATATTTTCCATCTCATGATCTGTGTTTGAAAATTGTTCGTTATGTGGATCTAAAAAATCGTCCATTTGTTTTATTTTAATCATTCAAAATTAATGAAAATCCATTCATGTGGCGAATTAGACTTGTATTAAATTGTAAAAAATTAGTCATCGTTTACAAATAGTGCTTTTGTATCTTTGAATAAATCGCCGAGAAAGAATTTGAATTTAATTATGTAAATTGGATTTGTGAGTTGCATGTTGAGGTTTTTATTGTCAATTATCATAATTCGATACCCAATACCACCACCGAGTGCAAAATAGCGTAAAAACCGATAATGTCCTGTTAAAGCAGCTTCATAATGCATAACAAATTTTTCATAAAAAAGATAGGTGCTATCATTTAGGTTTCCTGCGAAATTAGTTCCTCCAAATCCGATTTGTATTGGTAAGCTTCCCTCCCATCGTTTTGTATTGTAAAAAACATATTCTCCAAATAAAGAAAAGTAGGCAAAGTTTAATCGTGATGTAATTGTGTCTGTAAGTCCATTTGTTTTTGTATAAAAGTCGCGATTTATTGTGCTGATTAAACTATGAAATCCGAGACCGTATTTTACCACATTATTGTGGTTATATCCGAGTTGTACACCCCATAATTTGACTTGTGAGTTTGCTATAAACGAGTTTTTCGCATCGAAACGTAAAAAGGTTTTTCCATCTTCATTCAATGCAGAAGTAAATTCTTCTTCAATGGGTTGAGATATTGCTGAAAGCGAAATAAAAATGGCAGATATTATAATTAGGCTTCTCATTTTCGTTTTTTTATTCTGCATCTTTAAGTTTTTCATCCCACTTGTCCCAACGTTTTCCATTTATTTTAAAAAGTTCGCCGTTTTTATAATTATAAATTAAGAAAATGCTACCATCCGCGTGATATTTGTACCAGTTTCCATCTTTTGTTCCCATGATATATTCACCACGTAATTCAGTTTTTCCATTGGCGTACCACCATTTATGCATTCCGTCAGGTTCGTTGTCCACAAAATTGCCCTCAAAAATGAGTTCCTCCCCGTTGTAATAATGTTTCCACACGCCTTGTTTTAATCCCAAATCGTATCTGCCAATTTCAGTGTGATCGCCAACATTGTAAAACCATTCATCTTGTTTTGCGCCATCAAAGTAATCACCCCGTTGTATGGTATCGCCTTCCATGGTAAATTCAGTAAAGAATCCTTCACGTTTGCCTTTGTTGTAATTTTCTGAACGCAGAATGTTTCCGTTTTCATAATACCAAATCCACTCGCCATGTGGTTTTCCATCTTGGTATTTTCCGCGTTGTTCTATTGTGCCATCAGGGAAATAAAAATCCCAGATTCCATGACGTTTTCCGTTTTTAAAAGCACCTTTTGACCGAATTGATTTGTCAGGATAATAGAATGTCCAAACGCTGTCTTTTTTACCGGTATCGGATAGATTACCTTCTGATTCTAATTCGCCATATTTATTGTAATCCTGTGCTTTTGCAAGGCTGCCGTCACGTTTGTATTGTTTATGTAATCCAATCGGGATTGAATCAATAAATGCACCTTCGTATTGAATATTTCCGTTTGAATAATAGGATTGTTTGAGTTTGGCATCAATTTTTTCGACCACTTCTTCGGCAATTACTAATTCTCCTCTGCGATATTGTTGTTCTAAGGTAATTCTGCCGTTTCGTGCATACTCACGATACATTCCGTGGCGTTGTCCTGCACGATAATATGCTTCGATATGAATTTGCCCTCCAGGATAGAATTCAACCCATTTTCCAGTTTTTTGTTTGTTTGAATTTTTGCGATTTACCATGCTTGATTCCACCAGAAATCCATTGTAATACTCAAACAAATTAATGATGGTTGCAGATGATGAATATTCCTTGGTTAAGCCATGGCGTTTGTCAGATTTATAATTTGTCGTGTAGCGAAGTTTTCCGTTGTCGGGATAATAATATTCAGAGCTTCCATTTTTTTTATCTTCATAAAATAATGCTTTAGCCGTTAGGATATTTTCAATTGTGTCTTGGATTTCATGAATTTTATAATGATACGAATATCCGTGTTTTTTTCCCATTTTGTAGGTAATCCGTTTTGAAAGCATTCCGTTTTCACGATAGAAATTCCAGATACTGTCTAATTCAAAACGGGTGCGTTTTCCCTCTGATCGCATGTTTCCGTTTGGATAATAATTTTTCCAATATCCGTTTGGTTTTCCGTTCTCCATATAGCCTTCACTACTGATTTGTCCGTTGGGATAATAAAATGTATTGTATCCGTTGGGATTAATCTCAGTTTCTTGCCCTAAGACAATCAGTACATTAACGATTAGCAATATGGTTAAAACTATTTTTTGCATTCTGCAAATATCTTAAGCTTTTATGAATAAACGAAAATTTTTATAAATTTATGCTTTTATTGGAAATAATTAAAATATAATAAATTATGAGATGTTTATTAATTAGTAATTCAACCATGGCGGGAGAGCCATATCTTGATTATCCGAAGCAAAATATTGCTGATTTTTTGGGTAAAGATAAAGTAACTGCATTATTTATTCCTTATGCGGGTGTAACTTTTAGTTACGATGAGTATGAAACAAAGGTAAAAACCCGTTTTCAAGAAGTTGGACATGATGTGGTTTCAATTCATAAGTTTGATGATCCTGTAAAAGCGGTAAAAGAAGCAGATGCAATTGTTATTGGTGGAGGAAACACTTGGCATTTATTGCGCACCATGCGTGATAATGGATTGTTGGCACCAATACGTGAAAAGGTGCAAAATGGAACGCCATATATTGGTTGGAGTGCCGGTTCAAATGTAACTTGCCCGACAATTAAGACAACTAATGATATGCCGATTATTGATCCGCTTGGAATGGATGCCATTAATGTTATTCCTTTTCAGATTAACCCTCATTATTTGGATAAAAAAGCACAGGGACATGGCGGTGAAAGCCGTGAAGATCGTATTAACGAGTTTGTTGAAGTGAATAAAAATATGCCGGTTGCAGGTTTACGCGAGGGTTGTATGTTTTTAATCGAAGGTGATAAAATGGATTTAATTGGTATTCATCCTTTGCGTTTATTCAAATATGGTGAAGAACCTCGTGAATTACCGGTTGGTGAAGATCTTTCCTTCTTGTTGAAGCAATAAAGAGACGAGATAAAGAGTAGAAAACAGATTTTTTTTTAGTCATACTGATTGTGATTCAACATCGATAGGCGAATCAAAGCGTAGCCTATCGGTGTTGAATCTACATTGGCATTATACTTGCAATTTTGATTAATAAATTGTATCATTTGGCGGGACAGGATGGATAAGTTTCACTACCACTTGACAGTGGTCGGAAACGGGGCTTCGAGTGGTTTCGATATCGGGTTGAGTGGTTTCGGCTTCGCTTTTGTCACGGATTTTGCGTGCTTCGCGGCAAAATCAGCGCCAAAAGCTAGCGCTTGGGGACGCCGTTATATCACGGGTTTCACCCATGGTTATGTATATTTGACCACTTCGTGGTCATTACGGTAGATCTATCTTTTGGAGATATAATTAAGGAAGCCCGAAGAAAATAAACTTGTTCTTTCCGTTGTCAGAATAAACATTTGGGTTGTAAAATAAAGAAGCCCGGAGGTGATTTAGTGAGCTTTTGGGCTGCTTTTTAAGGCAGTTTGTTTTGTAAAATAATTTTTCGCAGATTGCGAAAAATACAATTATTATTTACTTTCCAAATTTATATTTTAAACCGGTGTTTAGGCTGTATCCAGTGCCATTAAATAAAATTTTGCCACGGTAAATATTACCTGCTTCCTCAACTTTTATAGCAAGTCTGTTGATATCAACAAATCCTAATGTAAAGTTAGCACTTGTCATTACCGAAATGCGAGGACTAAGGGCATATTCCAGTCTTAATCCTGCGTTCGCCAGAACGGTTAATTGTTTATCGTAATAGGCTTCTGCATTTGCAATACGTATTGTATCAGAATAATAGGGTCAATTGTTTTGGTTAAATTCAAAGGTTCCGTCGATATGTTCATTATCATCATATTTTCCTGATCCTTTGGCTGGTATAAATAATGAGAAACCAAGATAAGGTTTTATTTCTAGTTTATTTTCAAGGAGTTTAAAACGATACATGCCATAAAATGGGACAGAAATATATTCAAAACCACCAGATCCAAATCCTATTCCGATGAATGATGTGTCGTTTTCATAATGATAATAATTCGTTAAATTTTTACCGTTTATACCTGTTTCAAGTGTCAGATAATCAGTTATATTATATCCAAATAAGATACTTCCGTTAAAAATTCTGGTTTTTGATAAATTGTTCCATTTTTTACCAAAAGGGGTAAAATATTCACCGGTACTAGAAAATAAATATTTTGCACCTCCTGCGTCCAAACCAATGTAGAAAGGCGTATTTGATTTTTTAATGGCTTGGTTGTTATCTTTTATCTTCTTTTTTATTATGTCTTTATTTTGCCATAAATTACTGATTGGAGCTTTAATTCCAAAAGTAATGTTTAAATAATTACCATTACTAATTTTATAAGCCGTATAATCTGTCCTTGAGTTTTGGCTGTAAATTATTTCTTGATAAATAATTGGAGAAAAACCGGTATTATAGGCTGTTGAAATCTCAAAAATATATCGATTTTTTGTTTGATATTCCAAGGCGATTCCTGTTTCTAGCAATAAGAAATTTTTACGCAGATTTGAATTTTCTTGAGTTATGTACTCGAATTGGTTTCCATTAAAATCTGAACTTATTCCACCACCTTAGTTAATATAATCACCATCAAAATTTGAACTTAATCCTCCTTCCTCATCACTGCCTTCATCATTTTCAAAATAGTCTAAATGGTGACAGAATTTTAAGCCAGTATAGGGTGAAATTAATAATTTGTTATTTAATAAGTTAATGCTTGTTTTTAGTCGTATTGGAAATTGCAGTGAAAACAATGCATTACTCATATTAGTAGAACTTTGATCTTTAAAACCAATGCTTTCATAATATTCATGAATTATTATCCCTGATCCTATAAACACAGATTTTAGTATTTCCTGACCAACAATAAAGCTTGCATTACCACCAAATGACCCATTATTTTTTAAATGTCCTGCAGGATCGTAAATTGAGTATTTATCTGATTTATATCCGCCTTCTATTCCAATGTAGGTTAGATTTTGTGTGAAAGCATTAATCATTGTGAAGCATAAAAGGAAGCATATTATTAGTTTTTTTGTCTTACAGTAATTTTTATGGCGTTTTCAAAGTTAATAAAAAAAAGGAAATTAATTATTTAGAGTCTGTCCATAAAGTCCGATTTACTCACAATATTAATTAATTTAAGCGGTGTTTCCACCAGCCGGCTGACAGGCTGTGATATATTTCTGTCCCTCAACTGTCCCCCGACAAAATAAAAACTTCTGAAAATCAAAAGATAAAAACGGGTATCTAATAGGTGGAAAATTACAGAGTGAGATTGAGAGTGAGTACAGAGAAGAGTTT
>JAYEFQ010000016.1:0-29891 GCA_034658655.1 Bacteroidota bacterium | reverse complement strand
GATATATTTCTGTCCCTCAACTGTCCCCCGACAAAATAAAAACTTCTGAAAATCAAAAGATAAAAACGGGTATCTAATAGGTGGAAAATTACAGAGTGAGATTGAGAGTGAGTACAGAGAAGAGTTTTATTTGTACTTTAACACAGAGTGAGAATGAGAGCGAGTAAAAGAGAAAAGAGCGAGGATCGTACTACGTACTCACTCTCGCTCTTTTAGAGTAGCGGGGGTAGGACTCGAACCCACGACCTTTGGGTTATGAGCCCAACGAGCTACCAACTGCTCCACCCCGCAATGTGAGTGCAAAGATAGAAAACTTATTTAACAAAACAAAATGAATTTCGGGAAATAAAAAAAGCCACTCAATTTGAGTGGCTTTAAATTATATAGTTTGTTAATTTATTTTCTTAAAAAGAAAGAAATAGGGAGTGTGTACCAAGCATTTACAGCTTCTCCTCTGAAACGTCCGGGTAGCCACTTTGGCATGCTTTTTATTACGCGAATTGCCTCAGCATCAAGACTCGGATGTACAGATTTTGATACAATAACCTCACCAATTGATCCGTCTTCTTTGACTTCAAAACGAACAAATACTTGCCCTTCTACGCGTTCTTCTTTTGCTTTACTGGGATAGGTCAGGTTTTGTGAAAAGAAACTTACTAATTCTTCTTGTCCTCCGGGATACATTGGTGATTCTTCAACAAAATAAAATATTTCCCGTGAAGAGGTACCCACTGAGTCAGCCTCGTTTTCATTTGATGGGTTAGCACAGGTAGCATGAGACTGTAAATTCGCTCCTGTGCTAATAATAAAGATCATTAACACAATTTTTGCTATTCGCTTTGCAATTTGGCTCATCATAATTTGTTTTTTAAAATTGTTTCCCCTCTTGGCTTATGAAACTTTCATATAATGATTGCTTCGATGTGCAAGTAACAAAAAATTTCTCACATAACCAAGAGTTTTTATTAACAATTTATTGTGAATTAGCGCTTTAGCCTGATATATCCAAGGTATAAACGCATAAAAGTTAGTTTTTAAGTAGGCTAATAATTTGATTTTTATCATTTCATGTCAAAATATTGCCGTTTTTTTTGCCTTTTAAGCCTTAAAAATTATTCTGCATTTGCTTTTTCACACAATATCATTGTCCATGGAAAGGGACTGCGGATTTCAATAATCTTAAATTCATTGGAAATGGTTTTTATAAAGGACTTTTTGCTCCAATGTTGTAAGTGTCCCGGGGTATTGCCAAATTTTCCAAGATATTTTAGGCGTAGCATATTTAAAACACGCCAAATTGGCTCACGGGGCACAGAAAACAAATAATAATCGCATGATAGAGTTTGCAGCGATTTAATGGCTTCAATGGGTTGTTCAAGGTGTTCGAGTACTTCTGATACCAAACACAGTTTAAATGAGTGATTATCGTAGCGATTTAGCTCGTAAATGCTGTCAACATTAAACTTTGCTTCGGGAAGTTGTTTTTGTGCCTCTTGAATTAATTCAGAATCAATATCAAATCCGGTGTAGTCAATCGTTTTAAAGTGATTTAGTAAGATTGATGTCAGATGTCCTTCCCCACAACCTGCTTCCAGAATTTTCAATGTTTCCTGAGAAGAAACTTGTGTTGTTAGTTCAATAAGCGAGGTGAAAAACCCATTCATTAATCGTTTGTAAATTGGATTTTTGCTGTTGTATTTATCGAAATAATTACCTGTTATGATGTCTTGTTCCATTTGTCTTTCTTATTGAATTCTAGTAATTTCTCCAAAAGTTTACGGTTAGTGCTGATTAAATCGGCAATAATTCCTATCATTAATATCAATAATCCGCCATTTAAAAAGGCTGTGGAAAAGATTAGCGATTGAATATGCCCGGCCCCTCCTACCGTAAAATAAAAATAAAGGAATCGGATAAAACCTGCAATTCCCGGTATCATTATTAGAATTCCTAAAATGGTGAATACCCGAATCGCCTTATAATTTGCGTATGCACGGATGATTGTTGTGAGTTGCTGTGAAATGAATGAACCTGTATTTTTAAATAGTCTGGATTTTCTGAGTTCTTTATTGATTTTAATTGGGACTGATATGACTTTTGCTTTTAGAAAACCGAGTTGAATAATATTTTCAATGGTGTATGAAAAATCCGTTGCAATATTAATTTTCATGGCCGTTTCTCGATTATATGCCCGAAATCCGCTGACCACATCTTTCACGTCAGTTTTTGATAATTTCCGAATAATAAACGATCCGAATTTTTGCATGCGTTTTTTGAAAAATGAGAAATGCGGAATTGAATTTGTCTGTCGGTCTCCAATAACAACATCTGCTTCTTGATTTAAAATTGGACGCACTAAGTTTTCAATATCAGCACCAGAATATTGATTGTCACCGTCTGTATTGACAATAATATCCGCGCCAAGCTCCAAGGCTTTATGAATACCGGCTTCAAAAGCTTTTGCCAAGCCTTTATTATTTTTAAAACGAATAATATGATTTACTCCGATTGTTTTGGCGAGTTCAGCCGTTTTGTCACTGCTGCCGTCGTCTATTACTAAAACCTCTATGTCATCAATGCCCTGAATTTGCTTAGGCAAATCCATGTAAGTAAGATGCAATGTCTTTTCTTCGTTATAACAGGGTATTTGAATGATGAGTTTCATCTGTCAATCTTTTCTAAGACAAAGCTAATAAAACATTTGGATATTGATAGGATTAATCTGCTTTGAGTATAGAAATCGCTTTAACTTGGGTTAATTCTGGGCTTATTATTACAATGCGGTTAATGGATTTTTTGTACCAATTCCATTGTGAGCTTACACGAATTAAATACTGACTTTCAGATGATTCCGCTGAAATATCAAAACTAAATTCACCAAATTGTTCCCAGGTTTCAAAATACTTTAATATTGCTTTTCCTTGTACTTTTTGTGGATTTTCAATACGTATCAATACATAATTACCTTGTGATTTATCAAAGGATTCATCAAAGC
Organism: Bacteroidota bacterium; assembly: GCA_034658655.1. Lineage (GTDB taxonomy): Bacteria > Bacteroidota > Bacteroidia > Bacteroidales > ML635J-15 > JAQIBY01. Next base: position 26,896 of record JAYEFQ010000016.1, on the reverse strand, counting down.
GGATTTCTTTGCCTGTTCCACTCGTCAATACACATTTTTTAATGTTGCTTGAGGAAAATTTTGTGTCGTAGTTTGACCAAATAAATGGAAGTTTTTTCATTTCAAAACGACGTGGATTTTCTGATACAGTATCTGTCGGAAAGTCGCTTAAATCTGTTATGGGTTGATAATTATTCGATTTCCAAATAGCATAATTTCCTGCAAGTTTATAAGGTGAATAATTTCGATATAAGTATTCGGATATTTTGTAAAATCTCAATGTATTATGTATTCCATCTGTCTTATCCCAATATGTTTCTGGAATATGGGAATAGATAACAAACGGAACATTATATTTTTTCAAATTTTTAATTTCGATTTCTTGTAATTTTTCAGAAGTAATTGCCAGTGAATGAATAAAATATACAGGCATTTCTCGATTTGTTAAATAATAACTAGCCGGTGTATTTGAAAAATCATAAAACCCGATGGTATCAGATATTTGATTTGTGAAATTCAACAGATCCCTAATGTTTTTATTATAATACATCGAATCAAAACTGACTCGTTGAATTCGTGCTTCCTCTGAATAAAGATAATTTGCTTTTAGTTTTTTCTGAACCTGATTAGAAACTATATAATCCGAAGCCTGTGTCGGATATTTAAACATGATTGCCAGAACTGAAATACTGATGAAAAAGCCAATAATCCGATGAATCCGCTTCATGCGAAATACGAAAAATACTAAAGCAATGCTGATAATTGCAAAGGAACTGATAAAGCCATCATGTCCTTCAGCAAAACTATGCCGTGTTAACCCTCTTTGAATGTTGGTGAAATAAAAAATTGAAAAGATTATCAGAGAAATAATCGCCATGGCATTTTGTGAATTTATGCGTTTTATTCGCTTTAATCCAAGGATTAGTACGATAGCAATTAAGATGGGATAAAGCACATGATGCAGATAAAAAATCCGGTCGAATTGATAAGCTATTACAGGTAAACCTCTGCCTTGTGCACTGCTAGCAAAAAAGCTGAGTGTATTTTGAATGCCTTCCTTTACCGGAAAATTAAAAATATATTCAAGGCTTAATAAAATCATCAATAAGACTGCATAACTGATTGAAAAGGCCTTTAATGCGTGTTTCCATTGCAATGTATCTTTTTTGTTAATCCGAATTATTATAATTCCTGCCAGTATGCCATAAATTCCCAGAATTGCTACATCTGGTTTCCATCCAAGTAATAAAATGCTGAGCAATGCCACAGCCACCCATGATTTTTGGTTCGGATGTTTGTAAAGTTGATAAATAGTTAGCGGTACGAGCAGTATCGGGAATGATGATATCCCCCAAAAGATAGCATTAAAAAATGGAAAAAACAGCAATGAAAGTAAAGCTACATATTGATTTCGTGTGAGTTTTAAGACAATCAGAAAGCTTAAATAATAGTAGGCAGAAATCATGATGAAATCGTATGCCATATAGGAAAAGTTACTGTCGTAACCGTTGAAAATGGTGTACATAACAGGTAAGAAAAAATCGGATAGTAGATGAGTCGGTAAAAAATCAGCAACTGGAAATTTTCCGTGTTGAAAAATACTCATTAATGCATTGGATGAATTTGCAATCTCAAATAAATCGTTGCGCAATACAAGTTGAATACTATAGCTTGAAAATACAATAAGTCCTAAGACAAATCCGGGTAATATACGACGGTTTAGATAACTGTAATTTTGCGGTTTCTTTTGAAATATAACTTGATAAATTCCCAATATTAATAATACGCTAATTGCAATTATTAATGGGTGAACAAACTGTATAGTATGCTGATTAAAAATTAAGTAGAGTTCTTGCGACGCGACAAATAGTAAGGGAAAATATACTAGTTTACGCAAATAAGAAACTATTTTTAATGCAGAAAGTTTGAATATTTCAATGCTTGAGTACAATAAAATGAGCACTGCTGCAAATGAAAAAGCAAACTGTCCAAATGGAAGTTTTCCTGAAATAATTGCAGCCATTATTGTTATGGAATAAGCTGTAATGAACAACCAGAAATAGTCATTTGCAGAACGTATTTTTGTGAGTTTAATTTCAGATTTTATCGGGATGACAATTAAGAAAAATATGAGTAGCACTTCAATCAATAATCGACTGGCGTAACTATCGATTCCGAAAATTGAAAATCCCATTAAAAATAATCCGGTGATAGAAAGATAGTGAATGCTTGATATTTCTGTGTTAAAGGATTTAAATAGTTGCACAAAAAATGTATAAGCGATTTTCAAGGCAAAAAATACTCCTAATCCTGAAAATAAGGCTTTGTAAAATACCGAAATTCTTGCACCAACATCAATTTGATGAAAGGTAGAAATCCCAAGAACACGATTTTGAAAATCATTAAGTTCAAAGGAGAAATTATCTAACCAAAAATGCAAAAACACGGCAATGGCAACGAGTAGGGGAAAAGCCCATGTATGCTTTACATCGGTTTTTAGTTGGGTAATTAAATCCTTGATTATTTTCATTTGTCCTGCTTTAATTATTTAATAATGCTGGATTGATGCCATATACATATTTTTCTATCACTTGAAATGATTTTGCATAGTCAGCGCCTTTAAAACCGGTTAAATCGTCGTAGGAAACAATATGCCGAAATGCTTTTGTAAATTTATCCGATTCCGGTTTGTAAGTCCAATGCCATTCTTCGGGATTAAATCCTGTTTTTCTATCTTCGCCAAAGGGAATATATACTTGATAAAATCCAAAATCATTAGCATTTTTTTGCAGCCAATCATATACTTTTTTCCCTTTATCTGAATGAAAATACTCATGATTTGTACTGTTAATGTCAATATCTGTTCCCCAGTGATGTCTTGAAATGCCGGGCATTGCTGAATAGGTGAGTACTTGTGCTGTTTTCGCACTGTCTGATAAGTTTTGATCAATATATCCTGCCCCGTTACTGCGTTGCCCTGTAAATTTTTGATTCCATAAATAACGTTGGACATAAAAATCTCGCGTACCTGATTTAATCGTTAAGTTGATGTCGTCTTTTAAAGCGGTTTCACGCATTTTAAGAAAGGCTTCATATGTTTGCGTTCTTAGATAAACTTCTGGGAAATAAGAGATTGATGGATCTATTTGAACAAAATCTGAATGTTTTGATGCGTCAATCTGTCCAAGGAGTTCAGCTTTGGGCGGATAATCTTCAGGTACAAGCTTTGTTTCTGTTTCATCTTGCTGAGAAAATAATCCCATGAGTAAGGTCATAAGGAATAAAATCAGTTTCATGATTGGATTAATTTAAGTGCATTTTCAACAATATTTTCTGCTTTAAGCCCAAATTTTATCATGAGCTCATCGGGTTGTCCTGATTCTCCGAAACAATCATTAACTCCCAAAATATGCATTTTAGTCGGATATTCCTGGGACAATATTTCACTTACTGCTGATCCGAAACCACCAGTAACTTGATGTTCTTCAGCTGTTAATACGTATTTACATTTTTTGGCAGATTGTATAATGGTCTTTTTATCAATAGGTTTAATGCTATGAAAATTGACAACTTCTGCCTCGATTTTATGTTCTTTTTCGAGTATTTCAGCTGCTTTTAATGCTTCCCATGTCATATGTCCGGTGGCAAATAATGCAATATCATTTCCCGATTTTAAAACCTGAGCTTTTCCGATAGTAATTGTTTGTTTTTCATAGGTAAAATCGGGCACTGCTTCTCGTCCAAAACGAATATAAACTGGACCATTTAATTCCATTGCCTTTTGTGTTATTAATTTTGCTTGTGTTGCATCGCAAGGGGAGAGAACTGTCATATTCGGCAAAACCCGCATGACAGCAATGTCTTCTAATGCTTGATGCGTAGCACCATCTGGGCCCACAGAAATGCCTGCGTGGGCACCTCCGATAATCACATGCACATTATTGTAGCAAATGGAAATTCTGATTTGATCTAAATCTCGCATGGCAGAAAAAACTGCGTAGGTTGAGAAGACTGGTAATTTTCCTGATAGTGCCATTCCTGCAGCAACACCAGCAATATTCTGTTCAGCAATTCCAAACGGAAAAAAACGGTTAGGATAAGTATTGGCAAAGTTGTCCATGCTTACAGAGCCCGTAATATCCGCTCCTAGCGCGATGAGATTTTTGTGAGTTTTTCCTGCTTCAACCAAACCTTCACCAAAGCCGGTTCTGGTTGGTTTAAGTGCTTTCAATGCCGGCATAATATTTCAGATTTCTTGTAAAAATACATCAAATCTGGTCATCTGCAAACCATTCTGCATATGAAGTGGCAGTTTCGTAAAGTTTTAGGCTGTGCAGTTTTAGGTTTTCTGGTATTTCAGCCTGAATAATTTCTGCAAAATCAGCTACCATTAATTCGCAGGTAGGTTGATAGTCGAGCAAAATGAGGCGATCAAATAAACCATTAATTTGCTCAATGGCTTGGATGTTTTCTGCTTTGTTTAACACCACTGAATGGTCGTATTTGTCAATAATTAAATCCTTCACTAATTGTTTAAAATCACTAAAATCGATTACCATACCATGTTTTGGACTTTTGGGATCATTAATGGGTTCACCAATAATTGTGGCATACATAATGTAGGAATGACCGTGCAAATTTCTACACAATCCATTATAATCAAATAATGCATGGGACATTTCCCAATGAAATCGTTTTGTAACCCTTATTTTTGTCATATCTTATCTTTTTTAGCTTAATAAATTGCTATTTTTATTGTTTGACTTATAAGCTGTATTATTCATAAAAAGAACATAAAAACATTTATTGGTTTGCTTTTTACGAGTGCTTTTACTTTATACCTTTTTTCGGTGCTTAGCTCAGCACAAGTCTTTTTGTTGCAAAGCCTTGAAATAGAAAACTATATCATCGGCTTTTGGCGCCTCACATTTTATACTCGCTATCAAACTTATTAATTTAAATCATAGTATAATGCCGAACGATTAGTCCCGAATTGAATTTCGGGGATAACTATTCTGTATGATCTAAATAAAAGCATGAATAATACATGCTAAACTGTATGCAAGTTACAATTTTTATTTTTAAATTTGAAACTGTATTTTTATGCAGATATTTATTTGTTTATGAAAAAATCAGAGGAAATTGTTCAATATACCGCTGAGGATGTTAAACGATATACAGCACTTCTTAAGAAAGCATCTTATTCTGACGATAAAAGTTTGAATAAAATTTTGGATTATGTTTTTAAGGATATGGGGAAGCAAGTTCGTCCGCATCTTGTATTTCTTGGAGCAAAGCTTTTTGGTGAAGTCAATGAAAAAACGGATTATGCTGCAGTGCTTGTACAAACACTTCATACTGCTACTTTAATGCATGATGATGTTGTGGACGATGCTAGCCTGCGTCGGGGTAAGAAAACAGTGAATGCTGAGTGGCGTAATTCAGTTGCAATTTTGGTGGGAGACTATTTATTTTCGAATGCATTGACAATTGCAACTCAACAAAAAATGTATGATATCCTTGAGATTCTTTCGCCAACGGTTTCACAGCTTAGCATTGGTGAAATTAATCAAATGGAGCTTGCTGGTGGAAAATCATTTTCTGAGGACAAATATTTTAATATTATTAAGCGTAAAACTGCTATGCTGATTGGGGCATCCACTGAATCAGGAGCGGTTTCAATAGGAGTAAATGAGGAGCAGCGTGAAATTATTCGTGAGGTTGGAATTGAAGCGGGAATGGCATTTCAAATTCAAGACGATATTTTGGATTTTACAGCAGATAGTACATTTGGAAAATCAAAAGGGAAGGATTTGGAGGAAAAGAAAATCACCTTGCCCTTAATTTATGCATTGAATTCTGCACCAATGAATGAAACGAAGGCAATTGTTGAGCGCATTCAAAAGGGGGTTAACTGTCAAGATATTAAGACGATTGTTCAGTTTATTGAATCCTACGGTGGAATAGATTATGCCAAGAATTGTATGCAAAACCATATTTCAAAAGCAGAAAGTTTGCTTGATAAATTGCCACAAAATGAAGCGAATCAAAGCATGAGAGCCCTGATTCGCTATTTTGCATTTCGAAAGAAATAATGTTTCTAAAAATAATTTATTTTCTTGTTATATATTGTGGTAAGTAAGTTATTAGCCAAACGGCTAGCTCCAATGCGGAATAATTCGTTATTTAACCATTCATCACCCAATACATCTTTTACAATGGCGTAATAAACTATGGCATCTTCTGGTGTAGAAATACCGCCAGCAGGTTTAAGTCCTGCTTTTTTACCTGTTTCTTGATGATAATCATTAATGGCTTGACACATTGCATAAACTGATACAGGATCTGCGGATTTTTTCTCTTTCCCTGTGGATGTTTTTATGAAATCTGCACCAGCTTTTAAAGAAAGCATTCCTGCCTGATAAACTTGTTCCGGTGATTCCATTAAACCTGATTCTAAAATGACTTTTAAATGCTTTTTACCAATTGCTTGTTTAATAATTGAAATCTCATTCATGCAGTATGCAATATCGCCACTGATAAAACGTCCGAGAGAAAGCACTATATCAAGTTCATCAGCGCCTTTATTGGCTACAATTTCGCTTTCCGCCAGTTTTACTGAAAGAAATGTTTGGCTTGAAGGAAAGCCTGCAGAAACGGCTGCAATTGATACATTGGTTGCGTTGAGCTTTTCTTTTACAGTTTCTACGAACGGGGGATAAATGCAAATTGCCGCAACATTCGGCATTTCAGGAAATAGAGCAGAAAATTTATTGACCTTGTCAACCATCTTACTGATCTTTTCATCATGATCTGCGGTATTGAGCGATGTCAAATCAATGATATTGAATATTTTTTTCAATGTTTCTGTATCTTTCACATCCACCTGTTCAAGTGCGATTTTTATTTTCGCTTCAATTTCTTGTTGGTTTAATTTCATAGGATTCATAATTATTGTTTTAATTTTGGATTATTAATATGACGTTTTTCATCGCGTTTTGTTTTCTTTTCAATGCTTTTTTTTAATGCAGTCTCTAAATCGATTCCTGTTTGGTTTGCAAGACAGATTAAAATCCAGAATACGTCTCCAAATTCATCCTCTAGCTCATAGCTTAAATCTGATGTTTTTGATGACTGCTCACCGTATTTCCGTGCAAAAACACGTGCAAGTTCACCAACTTCTTCCATGAGGATTGTAAAATTGGTTAATTCATTGAAATATCTAACCCCTTTTGTTTCAATCCATTGATCAACTTGTTTTTGAGCTTCTTGAATTGTCATGCATTTGAATTTTCATTAAAGATAGTAAAATGTCTTAAAATAACATGAGACGAGTATAAAAAGTGTAAGTTTTTTTGTAGATATAAAGGTGTAAGCAACTGGTAATGAGAGATATGACTTTATAATCTTTTAATTTGAACTCTTATATACATTTATACCATCGAAATTCTTTATTTGTTACCTGATTGAGTTGTACCATGACTTCGGTATTGGTGTTAAAAGCCTGATACGCTTCAATGAAGACATAATAATATCCGGGATCTAAGCCTATGGTAAAATCCCCGTTAGTTGCCTGAACACTATCTGCAAAGGTTGTATAGTTTCCAGTAGTTGAATTCACTGAGTCTTTATGAATTGCGTAAACCATTCCGTTATAGGCATTATAAAGCCAAAAACTTTGATCCATGTTACAATCTGCCTCAGCAAATTCAATATGTCCTTTTATTCCACTTTGGATATTATCGCTACTGCAACTAAAAAGTATCGCAAGCGATATGAATAGTGAAATTAAAAAATATTTTTTCATTATTCTTTATTTTTTGTATCGATTACAATCGTAACCGGACCGTCATTGCATGTTTCAATTTTCATATGTTCACCAAATTTTCCGGTTTGACATTTTTTATTATTCAATTTTTCTAATTCAGAGATAAATGATTTATAAAGTGGAATTGCTTTTTCTGGTTTTGCTGCATGAATAAATGATGGCCTATTTCCTTTTTTTGTTTTTGCATGTAAAGTAAATTGACTCACGACTAGAAATTTTCCATTGACATCTGCGATGGATAAATTCATTTTTTCGGATTCATCTTCGAAAATACGTAAATTATAAATTTTATTTGTGAGCCATAGCACATCATCCTGCGTGTCATTTTCAGATACGCCAAGGAGAATGAATAAACCGTTCTTTATTTCACCCGAAATTCCATCTTTTGTACTTACTTTAGCATGTGTAACTCGCTGAATAACAGTGCGCATGGTGTTTTGTGTTTTGCTGTTCCACGTGGAACATTTTAAACTTCTAATGTTGTCAAAGAAAATGATTCTACGTCAAAAAGCCCTTGATCTCCAATTTTTAATTTAGGAATTACTAGTAGTGCCATAAATGCCATAGTCATAAATGGTGCTTTTAAACTGCAGCCGATTTTTGCTGTTTGATTTGAAATTGCTTCATATGCATCTGCGACCAACTCGAAATTTTCATTTGACATTAATCCTGCAACCGGTAATGGAAGGTGGTATATTTCTTCCCCATCGAAAAGCGCTAAGCCGCCTTTTGAATCAATAAGTCGATTAATTACTTTCGTAAGACTTTCATCGTCAGCTCCGATTGCAATAATATTATGTGAATCATGAGCGACGGTTGATGCAATTGCTCCTTTACTAATATTGAATCCTTGAATAAATCCGAGGCTGGGAGTGGAGTCTGTTTTGTAGCGATTGAGCACTACAATTTTATTTATTCCCATCAGTGGATCTGTGTAAACTACACCGTTTCTATTCGGTAATATGTGTTCAAAATAATCTGTAAGCAGTGAGCCGTCAAAAGCCTTGATGATTTTAAAAGCCTGATTATTGCTTTGTATTTCCAGCGACTTTTCGCTGATATGCTTTTCTAATTTAAATACGTTTATTGGCTGTGTGTTTGATTTTGGAAATAAAATGCGATTGTTGTCGTAAACTATTTCTCCGTTTATTGTGCAGGATTGTACATTGAAATCGCGTAAGTCATCAACGATAATAAAGTCAGCTTTATCTCCAACTTGTAATAATCCAATATCTAATTTATAATGCTTAATGGCATTCATAGATGCTGCGCGAAGCACATTGAAAATATCATGTCCTTTTTGTATTGCTCTGGCTGCAATTCGGTTGATATGACCACCCATTAAATCATCGGGATGTGAGTCGTCTGTACATAGCATGCATTGTTCAGGATGTGAGGATAGGAGGGAGTGGAGTTGTTCAAAATTCTTTGCTGCTGATCCTTCCCGTATTTGAATAATCATGCCTTGATTTATTTTTTCTATAGCTTCGTCAAGGCTAGCACATTCATGGTCGGTGCTTATTCCTGATTTGATATATTTTGTAAGTGATTCTCCACTTAATTCAGGAGCATGACCGTCAACCGGTTTATTGGCCTTTAGGGAGGCTTCAATTTTTGCTTTAACTTCTTTATCGTCATAAATAACGCCGGGATAATTCATCATTTCTCCAAGTGCAACAATTTTATCATATGTGAGCAGCGATTCAATGTCTTTTGAATTTAATACTGCTCCGGATGTTTCAAATCCTGTTGCCGGAACGCAGCTTGGAGCATTGAAATGCATTTTAACAGGGGAGTGACTGGCGTCATTTATCATATATTCAACACCTGTTTTACCGGCCACATTAGCAATTTCGTGGGGGTCAGAAACGGTACCTATTGTGCCATGTTGTATTGCTAGTCTTGAAAATTCAGTGGGATTTAACATTGAACTTTCAATGTGAACATGGGAATCTACGAAGCCAGGAATGATGAAATTGGTGAAATTTTCATCTTTTTCTACAATTTTAACAATTCGGTCTTTTTCAATTTGAATGCTTCCATTGAAAATTCGTTTGTTAATAATGTCTACAATTTTGCCATTTATTTCTTTCATAGTTTTTAATTGTTTCACGTGGAACATTTAAACTTATCGTCCAAGATAAACAAGCAAAACGCTTATGTCAGAGGGAGAAACACCACTGATTCTTGATGCTTGTGCGATAGTTTTTGGTTGAATTTTGATTAATTTTTGTTTTCCTTCGGTTGAAAGTGATTGAATTTGTGCATAATCCACATTTTCAATATGTATGTTTTCTAATCGTGTTATTTTTTCTGCAAGCTGCCTTTCTCGTTCAATATATCCTTCGTATTTAATTAATATTTCAGCCGATTGCATGATTTCATTATTTATGGAAATCGATTTTATTTCATTTTCAAGCGGTTCAATTACTTGACGTAAATCCTCAATATGAACCTGAGGGCGCAAGATAATTTTCCGTAGTTTTGTTTTTTGTTGAAGGGGAGAGGTGTTGAGTCTTTCTAAAGTTTCGTTTATGTAATCAGGTTTACATGAGAAATTAGTGATGAAATGAATGAAATGATCGCGCCTTTCAATTTTGCTTTTTAATCTATCCATTCGCATTTTACTTGCAAGTCCGATTTGGTGAGATAATTCCGTTAAACGTACATCTGCATTATCCTGTCGCAATAGAATTCTGAATTCTGCGCGAGAAGTAAACATACGATAGGGTTCATCTACCCCCTTAGTGATTAAATCATCTATTAATACGCCTATATATGCTTGATCGCGATTTAAAGTAAATGCAGGTTTTTTATTGACTTTCAGATGCGCATTTATTCCTGCGATTAGCCCTTGAGCGCCAGCTTCTTCATATCCTGTGGTGCCGTTAATTTGCCCTGCAAAATATAAATTATTTATGATTTTAGTTTCAAGTGTAGATTTAAGTTGAGTAGGGTCAAAGAAATCATATTCAATTGCATAGCCTGGTCGGAAAATACGTACATTTTCAAATCCTTTGATTTTTTTCAAGGCCGCTAATTGTGTTTCCCAAGGGAGGGAGGAGCTGAATCCGTTTAAATAATATTCAATTGTACTTTCGCCTTCAGGTTCAAGAAATAATTGATGCGAATTTTTATCTGGGAAGGTTTGTAATTTTGTTTCTATACTCGGGCAGTAACGTGGTCCTATGCTTTGAATTGTGCCATCATAAAGTGGACTCATTTTCAGACCTTCGCTTAGTGTCGTGTGGACATTTTCGCTAGTTTCGCAAATATAGCATGATCGTTGCTTCAGATGAGGTAGTCTGTCATTGTCATTGAGGAAAGAAAATCCTTGGATATTTTCATCCCCTTTTTGTTCCGTTAATTTTGAAAAATCAACCGTTCTCCCATCAATTCGCATGGGTGTACCAGTTTTCATGCGACCCACTTTGAAGCCTAAATTTGCTATTTGTTCTGTTAACCCTAATGATGCTGGTTCAGACACACGACCGCCTTTTATATGCTTTTGTCCGACATACATTAAGCCATTTAAAAAAGTTCCGTTTGTTAAAATGATTGTTTTTGCTGAAAACGAAATTCCCCATTCGGTTTTTACTCCAACTGCACAATTGTTTTCAATGACTAATTCTGTGACTGCATCTTGCCAAAAATCTAAATTTGGAATGTTTTCAAGAAAATCTCTCCATGTTTGACTGAAAATCATGCGATCGCATTGTGCACGCGGTGACCACATTGCAGGTCCTTTGGATTGATTTAGCATGCGAAATTGTATCATGGATAAATCGGTAATGATGCCACTGTAACCGCCCATTGCATCAATTTCTCGTACTATTTGCCCTTTGGCAACACCTCCCATTGCCGGATTACAGGACATTTGTGCGATTTTATTCATGTCCATAGTAATTAGCAATGTTTTTGAACCCATATTTGCAGCTGCAGCAGCAGCTTCGCAACCTGCGTGTCCTGCTCCAACTACAATTACATCATATTTAGGGAGTAAACTCATTCTATCAATTTTTGCAAAGTTAATGTTTTTTTAGGACTTAGTGGCTTTGATTTTAGGTAGTTTTGGGATGTCTGCCGATGCCTTCGGAATCACCTTCTGATAGCAAAGATACTGAAAAACAATACAGCCGATAAACGAGGTGGATGAGGTGACTGAGGAAAAGCAAGGTATGCGATGTAGTGAGCTTATCCAAACTGAGCTTTGTCTCGAAGGCACCAGATTATGAAGTCACCTCTTCAATATAGTTGTTAAAATCCAATTCCAATAACACAGATATCGTCTGTTTGTTCCTGTTTCCCTTTGTGTAGTTTATGTTTTGATAATAATCTTTCTTTTATATTTGAATTTAGTTTGGTTATATCAGATTCAATCAATGCCGCAAAATTTTTAAAACGAAACGTTTTTTGAGATTTCTCTCCCAACTGATCGTAATATCCGTCAGAGCTTAAAATAATCCAATCGCCTTGTTTAATTGTATGTTTTTGATTCTGTATTTTTGATGATAAACTCGTTTTTTTCCCGATTACGCTCAGTTTATTATCTGATATCAGAATAGATTTTTGTCGATAATGTGATGTTTCAATTTGTTCATTTGAGATGAATAGCACGGCGGCAGTAAATGATTCGTCATAAGCATCTTTTGAGTTTGACATGTTTTCCCATTCGTTTAAAACCCTGCTTAATAATTCATTAGCTCGTATGTTTTCCTGATGTTGTAGTGTTCGGTGAAATAAATTCAATGCTGTTAATGAAATAAATCCACCCGGAATCCCGTGGCCTGTTGCATCTCCCAGAATTATATAAATTCCGTTTTGATGTTCCCTGATTAAATAAAAATCTCCTCCAACCTTTTCTTTTGGTTTGTCAATAATAAAATGATTTAATCCTCTGTCTATTAATGCATTTGGAGAACTTAGCATCAGTTTTTCTTTTACAAAACGTCCGTAATTTAATCCTTCATTAATTATTCTTTGTTTTTGCTTTAATGCCAGATTTGTTTTTTTACGATATCGATTTATTTGTAATGAAACAACTAGTAATGCCAAAATAAAAGCTCCTCCTAAACCGATGTAAAATAACATTTGATTTCGTTTACGTATGGTCTCATTTTGTTTTGAGTTAATCTGTTTTAGTTTCTCATTATCATATTTTTCTTGAATATCTGATAATAAGACATGCATATTTTGCAAATCCATGCTATCCTGAAGCAATTGATATTTTTCGAGGTCTTTCAATGCAGCTTCATGTTTTCCCAATGATAAATAGGTTTTGTATCGTAGCATGTAAAAAGATGATTCGCTCTTTTTATGATCAATTTCCTGATAGTAGGGTTCTGCTTTATTTAAATACATTAATGCTTTTGCAGGGTCTTCATTTTCGAGATATATTTCCCCGATTGTTTTTAAAATAACGAGGGAATGATAATTGTTTTCTTTTTCTTGAGCAATTTGAAAGCCTTTTTTATAATACTCAATCGCGGTATTTAAATCTCCATTTGCATAATATGCATAAGCCAAATTAGGATATATTGTTCCGTAATAAAAGTTATGGTTGCCATAATTTTCAATCTCCTTCATGCATGTTTGGTAATAACTTATGGCCAAAGTGTGTTCGCCTCTTGAGTTGTATATGTTTGCAATATTGTTTAGTGTGTGTAATATTTTTAATGTATCTACATATTCCCGACTAAATCGCAAGGAAAGTTCATACCACTCGAGTGCTTTGGTGTAATTTTTTGCATAGCGATTCAGCACTCCAAGATTATTTGTACTATGAATTAGAATATACGCATTATGACAGTGTTTGGCGCATTGATATGCATTATTGTAATGTGTGAATGCACTTTGATATTCTGATTTGCCCTGAGATAAGATGCCTTTTCCGAAAGAGATGATGCAAAGTGTACAAGAATCATTTTGATTTTGAGCTAAAATTTCTGCTTTTTTAATGCATTGTTCACTAAACGCATTATTTTCTCCTGCAGAATATTCTGCATGTTTTATTAATTTCTCAATTTGAGTTTCAACTGACTCAATTTGATCGATTTTGTAAAAAATACTATCACTATTTTGTGCGTAAATACTGATAGTTAATAGGATTGCGATGCATATGGATATCAGATATTTCAAAACGCTTTATTTTGGTTTGTTTAAAGTTACAAAATAATAATGCTATTTTTGTAAAATAAGTGATAAAAAAATGAAGTATTCATTACGAATAGCTATATTTATTGTGCTGGTTTTGTTGATGGCAAAGCTTTCTAAAGCTCAATTTTCCGATTCAATTTTTTTTGAATCGCAGAAAAAACATGAAGTCGGTAGTTTATATCTTGGCTTTAATGGATTGGGATATTTCATTAATCAGGAGTATTTTAATACCATGGTGAATTCTTATACTATCGCAGGATATCACATTTCTCCTGTGTTAAAATATCAGCTTAACAATAAAATTCAGATTTCGGCAGGTGGGTTTTTACTCAATTCATTAGGCAGAAATGAATTGTTGGAAATAAGTCCTTTGTTTCAATTGAGTTATTCGCCATTCAATAATTTCGCCATACAATTTGGATCAATACAGGGTGGTTTGGCACATGCATTACCCGAGCAAGTATATTCTTACTCACAAGCAATAACTCAGAGTAACGAAGAGGGAATACGAGCCCTTTTTCATAATGAGCGATTGTTTTTTGATGTTTGGTTGGATTGGCGATATTTAACTTTTCCACAAGATGTTGAAACAGAACGCATTTTTGGAGGTTATCATATTAATTGGAATCATGCAATTGGTTCAGATTATAAAATACACTATTATACACAAATGCTGGCATATCATATTGGAGGTCAGGATTTAGCAATAACCCATGTCGTACAAACATATTTGAACCTTGTGTATGGTTTTCAATTTGTTGCTAATTTGAATGATGAACTATCTATCTCTAACAAAAGTTTTTATGTTCAGTTTTATAATACTATCCCAAGGCAAAATTTTCCTTATAATATGGGCTACGGTATCGCATCAGAGATGCAGGCAAAATGGAAATTTGTGGAAGGAAAATTAGGTTATTGGTACGGAAATCGGTTTTATAATCCCTTGGGTGAATTTCTTTTTGGTTCTGTTTCGCAAAAATCAAATTTTATTTATACGCCATATCGAAACGTTATATATACTCATGTAAAGATTGAAGATGAAGTGTATCCTGGATTTCATGTAGGGTTTAGAGCAGGAGCTTATCTAAGTGAAAATCTCAGTAGCCAGGATTTTTATGTTGGGATATTAATGCGTTTTAATCATGACTTTTTAATTAAAAAATGAATTGTGAAATAGCATGGTTTTCATTATTTTCGCCTTATAAATTTAATCAATATCAATATCAAAATGAAAAATAAATACTTTTGGTTATTTCTACTTCCGATTTTACTTTTTCTTGCTTGTAATAATAAAGAGAGAAAAGAAGTAACAATTACCTATGGAAACGGTGAACCTCAAAAAATCGAACATGTTTATTATCAGGGGAATAAGCGTATCGTTAATAAAGTGGAATATTATTATCTAAATGGAAAACTTGAAAGCGAATATGAGCTGAAAGACGGTAAGAAACACGGGAAACAGATTTTTTATTATAAACATGGTCAGGTTGAATTAGAAGAAAATTATGAAAATGGGATGTTGAATGGGAAAAGTACACAGTATTATGTGACCGGTGAACCCGATTATGAAGCATCTTATAAAGATGGTTTGCCACATGGTGAATGGAAATATTACGATGATAACGGGAACTTGTATTTAACACAAACGTTTGAAAATGGGACATTTATTGAATAATTTATTGATTTTTGGAATTTTGGTTGTTGTAGGAATTAATACCTCTTGTTCCCGAAATGAAAGTAGTGGGAGTGAGAAAATTATTGTTGATACCCTAGGTGGTCAATATGAACGGGTTACTCTTGATTATTTTGGCGATACGGCGGTTAAAATCATGCAATATCAGAAGGATAGTTTAAATTATTTGGAGATAAAATATCATGCTAACGGAGAAAAGTATATAGAGGGTTGGGTAGCTGATGGAGAACGTACAGGAGAGTGGTTTTCATGGTACCCGAATGGTGTGCTTTGGAGCTATGGTGATTATATGGATGGAAAACGAAACGGTAGCTCAGAAGCCTATTTTGAAAATGGAAACATTCGCATAAAACAACAGTATTATGAAGGGGTCCCAGATGGAAAATGGATTTTTTATTCTGAAGTAGGTGAACCTATACTAAAAGTTGTTTATGATAAAGGGGAGAAGTTGTCAGAAACACGGTATTAATTTACAAAATTCCAATTCCGGAAATTGTTTTTTCTTCTTTCGTATTTCTTGTTTATCCTTGAAAAAAGCAATTTAAACTAATAGAAGCACAAATTTTTCTTTAAATTTGCAACATATTTAATGTCTTATTGTTAATCTGTTTTATTGTTAATCTTTAATAATTTATGGAACTTAATAAAAATAATGTTAGCAAAGCTTTGGAAGAAGTCCTGTATCCCGGAAATGCCAAAGATATTATTACTCTAGGAATGGTTGAAAACCTTCAAATTGAGGACAAAAAGGTGAGTTTTGATTTGGTTTTTGAGAAGGATACCGACCCCTTTATCGCTTCAATGAAAGTGGCTTGTGTGAAAATTCTTGAAGGAACTTTTGGTGAAGATAATATCGAAATTAAAGGAAATATTCAGGCGAAAAGTAAAGCAATTACTAAAGATGCTGAAATTCATGCAGGACAACCGGAAACTGGCACAAAACAAGTGAAAAACATGATTGCTGTTGCTTCTGGAAAAGGTGGAGTTGGGAAATCAACTGTCGCTGTAAATATGGCAATCGCTTTAGCACAACATGGCTATAAAGTCGGTTTGCTTGATACGGATATTTTCGGACCCAGTATTCCAAAAATGTTTGGTGTTGAAAACGATAAACCTCGCGGGAAACAAGAAAATGGCAAAGAGTGGATTCTTCCTATCGAAAAGTACGGTGTTAAAATGCTGTCAGTCGGATTTTTTGTTGAACCTGACTCTGCGCTTGTATGGCGTGGCGCAATGGCAACCAATGCATTAAAACAACTTATTAATGATGTTGCTTGGGGCGAACTTGATTATCTTATTTTTGACTTGCCTCCAGGAACAAGTGATATTCATCTTACATTAGTACAAACGGTTGCAGTAACTGGTGCAGTCATTGTTTCAACACCTCAGGATGTTGCCTTGGCAGATGCCCGTAAAGGAATTTCCATGTTTAAAACCAAAGGAATTGATGTTCCTGTACTTGGACTTATCGAAAACATGGCTTGGTTTACACCAGAGGAATTACCCGACAACAAATATTATCTTTTCGGAAAAGACGGATGTAAAAAATTATCTGCCGAAACAAATATCCCATTGTTAGGACAAATACCTTTGGTTCAAAGTATCCGCGAAGGTGGTGACGAAGGAAAACCTGCAAGTATGAAATTGAATTCCATTATTGGAAAATCCTTTGAAGAAGTAGCGATTGCTATGATCGAACAAGTGGATATCCGTAATAAATCTATGGATCCGACAAAAGTTGTAGAGATTAAACACAAATAAGAAAACAATGGAAGAAATTAAAAAGCGTATTGCAAAGTCAATTGAAGAGGTGCGCCCTTATTTACAAGCTGATGGTGGGGATATTTCATTGGTGAATGTAACAGATGATTTTGTCGTTGAAGTGAAATTACTTGGTGCTTGTGGCTCATGCCCTTTTAGCATTCAAACGCTTAAACTCGGTGTCGAAGAAAAACTAAAACAAGACGTACCGGAAGTAAAAGAAGTTGTTTCCATATAAATTTTTAGCATCCGTTTCAGAATGAAATCATTTTGTAGCGGATGCTCTTTTAATGCATCGTATATTGTACATATCTTATGACGGAATGACCGATCCGCTCGGGCAATCTCAGGTTATACCATATTTGATTGGTCTTGGTAAATTGGGGTATGAGTTTCATATTTTATCTGCAGAAAAATCTGAGGCCTATGACCGTCATCGAACGGAAATAGCGATTCTGCTTGATGAGCACAATATTCATTGGCATCCGGTTGAATACACAAAAAAGCCACCTTTAATTTCCACAATGCATGATATTCATATAATGAAACATTTGGCAAATGATTTGCATCAACGCTATCATTTTTCAATGACGCATTGTCGATCGTATATTAGTGCATTTATCGGGATGATGTTGAAAAAATCATATCAAGTTCCTTTCCTGTTTGATATGAGAGGATTTTATGCTGATGAACGAGTTGATGGGGGGTTGTGGAAACAATCAAATCCGGTTTTTAAACTTGTTTATCGATATTTTAAGCGAAAAGAGAGGCATTTTTTTAATGGCTGTGATCATCTGATTTCTTTGACAGAAAATGGAAAGGAAACCATTGATAATTTGAACTTTGAAGCGCTTGAAATAGATGATATTACTGTAATACCGTGCTGTGCGGATCTTGCACATTTTAATCCTGAAAAGATAAGCTATTTACAACGTAACGATTATCGTGAAAAACTTGGCATTCAAGAAAATGATTTTGTCTTAACTTATCTCGGCTCTATTGGAACTTGGTATATGCCTAGTGAAATGCTCGATTTCTTTTCTGAATTATTGAAATCAAAACCGCAAAGTAAGTTTTTGATTATCACGAAAGATAATACGGAAGCGATGCAAACTTTGGCAAAAGAAAAGCAAATACCATCAGAAAAATTGATTTTTACGTCGGCAAGTCGAGATGAAGTGCCGATTATGTTAAAACTAACTGCTGTTTCTTTGTTTTTTATAAAACCTGTATTTTCAAAAAAAGCTTCATCCCCAACAAAGTTAGCTGAACTGCTTGCAATGGGGGTTCCTGTTGTTTGCAACGGAAATGTAGGAGATGTTGACCGTATTGTTGAAAATCATCAGGCGGGGCTTGTATTGCACGACTTTAGCTCAGAAACCTATCGTAATATCATAAATCAACTTCCGAAGCTTGTGCAAACAGATGCAAATCATCTAAGGCAAGTTTCAAATGAATTGTTTTCTTTAAAAGAGGGAGTTTCTCGATATCAAAGCGTGTATCAAAAAATTATTCAGTAAAAATAGTTTTAAACGGCAAACCCTATTCGATAGAAAAAAAATGAAGATGCGTAGTTGCGTTCCGAAAGCTTTCGGAAGCGTAGATGCGAAGAAAATCAATCACAGCCAGCAGTTTAGCACATTTTCCCTAACCTCAAACCTCAAACCCTTGTCTCCGCCAGCAGTTGGACAGGCAGCCTCCCGGCGGATCAAATTCCCTGAGTGTCATTTTTCAGGAGTTTGCGGACTGAAAAATGCAACACGAAGCAATCCCGACGCATGTCGGGGCCTCAAACCTCAAACCTCAAACTTCAAACCTCAAACTTCAAACCTCTAACCCCTAACCCCTAACTCCTAACTCCTAACTCCTGTTTTATTGCGTTTTCAATGTCTTCAATGCTTACCGGAAAATCAGCCATTAAATCTTCTGCTCCGTTTTCAGTAATGAGCATGTCGGTTTCAATTCGAACGCCCAAGCCTTCTTCCCGTATATAAATTCCGGGTTCACAACTTAGTACCATTCCCGGAGCAAGCGGTTCATTTTTAGCTCCGACATCATGCACATCAATGCCCATAAAATGAGTTGTTCCATGTGGAAAATAGCGTTTGTAAACGGGATTTTCAGGATCTTGATTTTTCACTTCTTCGGGATGTAATAAGCCTATGTTAAGAAGTTTTTTTTGCATTATTTCACCTGTTTTTTTATTAATCGCATCAATTGTTGTTTCTGGTTTAAACAGTTTTTGTGCTTGATAATACACATCTAAAACTGCATTGTAAATTTCAGTCTGTCTTTTGGAATATGTACCGTTTATCGGGATAGTTCGGCTGCAATCACCGGCATAATTGGCGTATTCTGCTCCAAAATCCATGAGTAGTAGTGAGCCGTTATTGCACAGCGCATCATTATTTACATAATGCAGAATGCAAGCATTTGCACCAGATGCAACAATCGGAGCAAATGAGAAATCACCAGCTCCTTGCGACATCATGGCGTGTTTTAAAATCGCTTCAATTTCATATTCATAGCCGGGTTTAATGGATTTTAGAACTTGCTCATAAGCGTATTTCGTGATGTTTATTGCTTTCTTTATCAATGCAATTTCATAATCAGATTTGATAAGACGAAGTTTATGGATTTCATCGCAAATATCGGTCGGATAAATTCCGTTAAATGCATCATAATTTGCTTCAAATAGTAATTGCGCAGGCGTTTTTAATGCTGTATCCATACGTCGTCCTGCGGATAAATTCAAAAATAAGTTTTGATAAGATTTTTCGATTGATTTTAAAAACTCAGGAAATTCATCTATCCAGCGAACATCCCTAACACCTGAAATTTCAGTACTTTCTGATTTATCCGGTCTTGGACCGTGCCATAACATGATGTTTTCATTGGTTTCTTGGGTAAATAGAATTTCATGTATTTCCAAATTCGTTTTTAGGATTACGAGAAGTGCGTTGGGAAAGTCAATCCCAGTTAGATAAAAGAAATCAGAATCTTGTCGAAATTGAAAATATTGATCACCGTTTCGCGGATATTCAATATTTGCACAAATGATTGTTATACTATTGTTTGGCAAACGTTTACTGAGTTTTTTTCGGTTGTCAATAAAAAGTGATGACGGTATTTTTTTGTATCTCATAATTTTTTGCTTTATATTTTTTTCTCATTTTATATTATTGATAGACATTAAGCTTCTTTCCAATCGTTATTTTGTTTCATCAGAGTTTTGAGTGCTTCTACAGCTTCCGATTCTGGGATGTTTTTAAGAACGGCATTTTGTCCTTTGTACAGGCTGACTTCACCGTTTCCTGCACCAATGTATCCGTAATCAGCATCTAGCATTTCGCCTGGTCCGTTAACGATACAACCCATCACGGCAATTTTTAATTCTCCAAGATGTCCGAATGCCTTTTTTATTTTTATAACCGTAGTTTCCAAATCAAATAATGTCCGTCCGCATCCGGGGCAGGAAATAAATTCTACTTTTGTCCGTCGAGATCCTGCAGATTGTAACATGTTCCAGGCAAGTTGATTTTTTACTTGCGCTTGTGATGTGTCAGATGCACTAAATACGATACCCGCAATTTGATTTTCAATGAGAATAGTACCGGAATCAGCAGCAAGTTGTATTGTGTTTTTCTGGTCTTGTATCAAATGTAAAAACACGGGACATTGATCACGAAATTTACCGAGTCGGAGTAAAAATGCTCGTAATTCTCCGATAGAATGTTCGGATTGCGCATTCAGAAAAAACAAAGGCTTGTGATTTTCACATATTTCTGCAAGTTGATATTCGTCGAAATCATCAAATTGACATTCAATTGCTTCTGGATTTGATTTCTGATTGATATGTTCTGCCTTATGTAAGGCTGTTTTACACCACGATTTGTCACCTTCTTGCCCATCGCAGAATATATGCGCTTTAACCGGTTGCATCGGTGAATTTTGCTTTGTTACTATCAGCATTTCCGGACTTCGTTTTCCCGGTAGCCAGATTTCCCTTTCTTTATTGTAAGTATATGCTAATGCGCTAAGCATTTTCGAGTCAATTAATGCTGCGTTTCGTAAATCGGCAACTACAACGGGAAATTTTAAATCGTAAGGTAAATTACTTCTGTCAGGTTGTTGAAATGCATTATAAAACGGAGCATAAATCGGCATTCTATAGACTCCGGTTTGCTTGTTCTTAAAATTATCTATTATAGATTTTGCTACCGGTATTTCTTTTTCGGGGGCTTCGGTAAGCGAAACACGAATTGTATCTCCAATTCCGTCGGTAAGTAATGCGCCAATACCAAGTGCTGAACGCAAACGCCCGTCTTCACCTTCGCCGGCTTCTGTTACACCAAGATGCTGGGGGTAGCTTACTCCTTCGTCCATCATTCTGGCATTAAGCAATCTGCATGCTTTTACCATAACCGACGGATTACTGGCTTTCATTGATAAAACCAATTGAGTGAAATTTTCCACGTGAAAAATCCTATAAAACTCCATCGCTGCTTCTACCATTCCTTCAGCAGTATTCCCGTAGCGATTCATAATTCGATCAGATAAGCTTCCGTAATTACTTCCGATTCGAATTGCTGTTCCATTTTCTTTACAAATTCTGATTAAGGGTAACAATCGCTCGTGCATACGCTCCAGCTCTTGTTTGTACTCACTTTCTGAAATATTTTTCTGTTTAAATTTCGCTCTCGGATCCACATAATTTCCCGGATTAATACGTACTTTTTCAACAATCTCGGCTGCAATTTCTGCTGCTTTCGGATTAAAATGAATGTCGGCAATCAGTGGGTTTTTGTAACCATCGGTGTGTAGTTGTTTTTTAATATCAGCGAGAAATTTAGCTTCTTTTATTCCCGGGGTGGTAATTCTAACAAAATCTGCACCTGCATCAAAAATTCGTTTCGATTGCGCTACCGTTGCTTTCAAATCCATGCTGTTTGTATTTGTCATAGATTGTAATCTCACCGGATGTCCTCCGCCCAAAGGAATGTCACCAATCATTACCACTCGTGAGGGAAAGCGCTCGTAATTTGCTAAATCAATGCAATATCTTTGATCCATATATCGTTTTTCAGTTTTGATGCTTAAAGATACGGATTTTAGATGGAATTAATAACTTTGCGACAATTTTAAATTTTAGATTATGTCAATTCAGGTAAAATCACTGACTAAAACTTTTGGGGAACAAAAAGCAATTAATGATATTTCATTTTCGGTTGAAACCGGAGAAATTGTCGGATTTATTGGACCGAATGGAGCCGGAAAATCTACAACAATGAAAATTATTACTGGCTTTATTCCTGCAACTGAAGGTTCTGTGGAGGTTGAAGGCTATGATGTTAGCGAACATTCATTGAAAGTTAGAGCAATGATTGGTTACCTTCCGGAGAATAACCCTTTGTATGAAAACATGTATATTTTAGAGTATCTGGATTATGTCGCCGGGATTTATAAAATTAAAAATCGGAAAAACCGAATTCAGGAAATTGTAGAAATGACCGGCTTATCAAAAGAAGTGCATAAACGTATCGGTACTTTGTCTAAGGGATACCGACAGCGGGTGGGTTTGGCTCAAGCAATTTTACATGACCCCAAAGTTTTAATTTTAGATGAACCGACAAGCGGACTGGATCCAAACCAAATTATAGAAATCCGTAGTTTAATATCGAAACTCGGGAAAGAAAAAACAGTCTTGCTTTCAACACATTTAATGCAAGAAGTTGAAGCAATTTGTGATCGGGTAATTATTATTAACAATGGGAAAATTGTTGCAAATGATAAAGCATCTAAATTGTCAGAACTAAAAATTGACGAAGAACTTACCGTAATTGTGGAATTTGACCAAAAGATAAAACCATCCGCTTTGCGAGAAATTAAACATGTAACAAAGGCTGTAAACCTTAAAGATCAACATTATTTGGTGCAATCGAAAGCCGGTAAAGATATTCGTGCAAGTTTATTTCAGTATGCCGTGAAAAATAAATTAACGGTGTTGAGTTTAACACAAAAAAACAAATCCCTTGAGGATGTTTTCCGGGATTTGACGAAAGAATAAACTTGTTGGTGAGGGTGGCAATATGAAAATTTTGGGCATTTTGAAACACAAGTTTTTTAATTTAGTAATGTCCTAATTTTGTTTCTCGAGTCGGCAAAGCAGCGTTGGCAGACAGACAAGCTCTTTTGCAATTTTTGGATTTAGCGTTGACTCGTGCGAAATGTGCTTGGCTTATGCAGTGGCTATTTATTACCTTTGTTTTTAATTTTCTTTGACAATTTACTTATGTCTTGCTCTATTTCTTTTAAACTGTTTTCTTTTTCAATCTGTTTTTGAGTTTCTTTATACTTTGTAAATTCTTCACTTGATTTTTCTAATGCCATTTTATGACTTATTTTTCCTGCATGTGTTAAAAGTTCTTTTCCATTAAGTTGCACAATAATATCTAATCTCGAAATCCAATCTTTCATATACATTGGCGTGTTTTCGAGTGCCATAGTTTCAGCAAATGCAAGATATTGTTCTACAATTAAACCGAGCAATTTTATTTCATCTTTTTGCAAGTAATTCTTAGCAATGCTTATTTCACTTTTCTTTATTTTAGAGTTTTTTTCTTTATCGTATGATTGCATTCATAAAAGTGGCAAACTTGCATCAGCTCTACGATAAACCAATTCTGCTGCTGTTTGCTCACTAATTGCCCAAAGCAGTTTGTTTTGAACAATTTTAAAGAACATCAACGTATTTTCGTCTTTTGGATTATAATCTATACTTGTAGCATAAATATCTTTAATTTTCTGATAGAAAAAACGTTCAGAAATACGTATTTCACGAATACGCTCTTGTAATTCGTTAAAATAATTCATCGAATTACCTGTTTTAAATCTATCATCGTTTAAAGCAAAACCTTTTATTATGTATTCCTTTAAACGCTGTGTTGCCCATATTCTAAACTGTGTGCCTTGTTTTGATTTTACACGATAACCAACTGAAATAATTACATCAAGATTATAAAATTTCACATCTCTCGATTGTGTTTTATCAACAATAGCACCGTGTTGAGTGGTTGTCCGGAATTTCCGGACAACCATATTTTCAATTAATTCTCCTTCTTTAAAGATATTGCCAATATGCTCTGAAATTGTTTTTTTACTTTTGCCAAATAGTTCTGACATCTGCATTTGTGTAAGCCAAACTGTTTCATTCTCAAAACGAACATCAAGTTTTGTTTCTCCACTTTTTGTTTGATATATTATTACCTGCCCGCCAGGCTGACGGGTTTGTGAGTTATTCTCTTGCATAGTTTCGTATTTCTATTCGTCAAAATCAAAATTGAATATTATCTAATTTCCAAATTCTGCCTAACCAATTATTAGTTCCAAATTCTTTATTTTTGATTCAAATATAGAGATAATTTAACACTTTTAATTGTGGCATTTGACCAAAAGATAAAACTATCTGTTTTTCGAGAAATTAAACATGTAATACCGATTGTGATTCAAAACTACCGATATGCTACACTTTATTTCGCCTATCGGTGTTGAATCTACATCGGTATTATCTCGGAATTTTTGATTTTTAAAATGGTATAATAAAGGTTGTAAACCTTAAAAACTAGCATTATTTGGTGCAATCGAAAGCCGGTAAAGATATTCGTGCAAGTTTATTTCAGTATGCCGTGAAAAATAAATTAACGGTGTTGAGTTTAATACAAAAAAACAAATCCCTGGAGGATGTTTTCCGGGATTTGACGAAAGAATAAACTTGTTGGTGAGGAAATATTCTCTTTTAAATAAAACTCAGTGCTCTTATAAGTTGTTGTATTACAGTAAGTAGGAGTGTTTTTCTTTTTTAATCTCAAAATTTATTGAAAAATATTTGGGAATCATATATTTGTTGTTGTATATTTGACTGACCGTTCAGTCATAGTTGTTATGAAAACAAATATAAAAACACAACAAAAAGAAGCGACTCGCAAAAAAATCATGGAAGTTTCCCTTGATTTATTTTCACAGCATGGATATGAGGCTGTTTCTATGGCAAAAGTTGCGAAAGGCGTTGAGATATCCAAAGGCAATCTTTATAATTATTTTGAAAGTAAAGAACAGATGCTTTCAGAAATTGTATTGAATGCGGCAAAGGAAATATATAGTGATTTTGATTCAAATCATGATGGTGAAATTAGCCATGAGGAATTTTTGAAATTTATCGATGATGTTTTTATCAATATGCAGCAAAACCGGAAATTTTGGAAACTCGTGTTTAGCTTGCTGTTGCAACCAAATATGCTTGAAATTGTCGAGGAAAAACTTTCGGGTTTATCAAAGGATATTTTTGGATTATTCTATACATATTTCAATAAAGAAAATCCGGCAGATCCGGTTACAGAAATGCTTTTTTTCTCGTCTCTAATAAAAGGGGCAATGATGCAGTATGTATTTGCTCCTGAAATGGTTAATATTGATAAATTAAAGCATAAAATTAAATTGTATTATACAAATCACTGTCATAAAAATAATGAATTATGAAAAAAGTAATTGTTTTTTTAGTTGTTACGCTTGCAGGATTTTCATTACAGGCACAGAATGCCACTGAGATTGTCCGCGAAGCCTATGAAAAGGTAAATGGAACCTCCAGCTATGTTGAAATGCGGATGGAAATCGTTCGTCCGGAATGGACTCGCAACATCAGTATAAAATCTTGGGCAATGGGAATGAACTATTCTATGGTATATATCACTGCACCTGCACAGGAAAAAGGGCAGGTATTTATGAAGCGTGACAATGAGATGTGGAATTGGCAGCCAAAAATCAATCGTATGATTAAACTTCCACCGTCAATGATGATGCAATCGTGGATGGGGTCTGATTTTACGAACGACGATTTAATAAATCAGGCTTCGATTGTTAACGATTATACACATGAAATTTTAAGTAGTGAAACCTATGAAGGATATGACTGCTGGAAAATAGAATTCAATCCAAAGCCTGATGCACCAGTTGTTTGGGGTGAAATTGTTGCATTAATTTCTAAAGATGGAAAGCATATGTTTAAAACGCAATTTTTTGATGAAGATGATTATCTTGTAAAAACAGAAATTGCCACAGACGTTAAAACAATGGACGGACAAGAAATTACGACCCGTTTTGAAACCATCCCCGAAGATAAAGAAGGACATAAAACTATAATGATAATGCTGGAAGTAGATTTTAAATATGATTTGACCGAAAACTTTTTTAGCCAAATGAATATGAAAAGAATAAGGTGATAGGAGTCAGGAGTCAGGAGTCAGGTGTTAGGTGTTAGGTGTTAGGAGCTAGTGCTTTGACAAATCTCAAACCTCAAATTCCCTGAGTGTCATTTTTCAGGAGTTTGCGAACTGAAAAATGTAACACGAAGCAATTCCGACGCATGTCGGGGCTTCAAACTTCAAACTTCAAACCTCAAACCTCTAACTTCAAACCTCAAACCT
>JAYEFQ010000015.1:0-6083 GCA_034658655.1 Bacteroidota bacterium | reverse complement strand
TGCAATCCAATTGCAGATTTGTCCGGATAGGTTGGTAATTAATAGCTTTCATTTTCCCAAAATTCTTCTTGTTTTTACAACAAAATCAGACAAAATGCCCAGATTGTTGTTAATTATAGCTGTATCCTTTTTACTGACTGCCACAGGCTGGCGGAAATGTCGCTTAAATTAATTAATATTGTGAGTATCGGGTATTCTGGACAGACTCTAAGTAGATGAAATCCCATTAGATTTTTACACACTTGAAGAACCTTCAGTGAAATCATTGGAATAAGTAGATGGTAAAACCGTTTACACAATGAACATAAAATTTGGTATGTTTGACAGCGATGTGAAAATTTGCTGGAAAGAAAGAAAGGTAGTAAACATTAAAGATGTTCCTGTAGAATAGCATAAAAAAAAGGCTGTCAAATTTGACAGCCTTTTTTTATCCATAATAAAAATTCATTTTATTGATTTAAGATTAGTGGCATTCCACCATCACCTGCACCAATAATTACAGTTTTTGCATTTTGACTTTGACTTAATTTGAGTGTCGCTTCAATTCCGCGCATTTTCAAAAGACTAGGAGTTAATGAAGAGTTAATAATTTTATTCGCACGTGCTTCTCCTTCAGCTTCTATCCGTTTACGTTCTGCTTCTTTTTTCTCTTTTGTAAGCTTAAATTCGTAGGCCAGCGATTCCTGTTCTTGCTGCAATTTCAGTTCAATTGCACCTTTAATTTGCTGTGGCAAATTAATTGAGCGAATAAGTACAGCTTTTGTCGTAATAAAATTTTCATGCAGAATTTTGGTTGATTCTTCAATAATTGCTGCCTCAACTTCAGCACGCTTTTTGGAATAGATTTCCTCAGCCGTGTAACGTCCCATTACTTGACGGACAGTTGAGCGAACTTCCGGCTTAACAAGCTGGTTCTCATAATTTTCACCAAAGGTTCTATGAAGAAATGGAATGGAGTTATGTGTCGGGAAATAACGGACAGTAACATCTACGTTAATTGACAAACCGTTTTTATCCAAAACATCCATTGTTTCTTCAGTAGTACGCTCTTTTACATTGTATTTGATGAATTTATTCCATGGTGCAATCACATGAAATCCTTCTCCAAAAACAATTTCAGTATCCAATCCACCTCCAAAAGGACGATAAATAATTCCACGTTCGCCAGCATCAACAATTTTAAATGTTGAGCTGCTAAAAATAATTAATAGTAAGACAGCTAATCCGCCTACTATCAATGTGTTTCTTGCTAATTTATTCATGTTGTTCATAGTTTAATCTCCTCTTTGTTTTTGTTAAATTTAGGTTTAAGACATAGTACCGGGATATTTGATCCCATAATCACTTTTCTTGCAAGTGACCCAATAATTCGTTCTTTTATTTGCATTTCCTGCTGTATCATAATCACTATTAAATCTCCATCAACATCATCTGCATAATCTAATAGATTTTTTGTGATATTTTCAATTTTATTACCTACATCCAACAGTTTTGTTGAACATGTAATAGATTTATTAACAAAGTAAACTTCAACCTGTTCAATTAATAATCTAATTTTTGTTGCTTTAAAATCTTTATTCGAGCTATAAGCTGAAACTACCTTTACTTCAGCATTGAAATATTTCGCAAGTTCTGCGGTCATTTCAACCTTTTTCGTTGTATCTTTCGTTAAATCTAAAGGTAAAATAATTCGTTTACATCCATGACGATGATGTTTTCCTTTAATAGAAACAACGGGACAAGAAGCCTCTTTAATTAAGCGCATAGTAATCGGGCCGATTGAAAGTTTGCGGCTACCAATAAAAATGAAACGCGCATTGGTTGTTTTGGCAACATCAAGAATTGTTGGAACAATCCGTCCATGTTCAATCATAAAGCTGCACCACAAGCCTGATACTTCAGTTACCATTTGAGACAAACGATTCAATTTATCAGTCAACGAATCTAAATTTTCCTGCAATAATAGACTCTCATCATTATTCTTAAGTTTTCCGGTAATCACATGCAAAAGAATAATTCTTGCTTTTGCATACTTTGCAATGTTGTAAGATTGTTCTAAAGCAATCATCGATTGATCTGAAAAATCAACTGGAATTAAGATGGTTTCGTTTTCTGCGTACATTATCCTCTATTTTACTTTTGGCAAAACTGGTGCAAAGGTAAGATAAAGCTTAATATCAACCAAATAATTATTCTCCTAATAATTATGATAAAACATATCCTGTTTTCATTTGAATCAATACACTATTTTTACACTATATTGAATTTTCTAACAAAAAAATCGTACTTTTGATTTAATAGAAATAAAAATGAAGTCTTATGAAAAAAATTGAAGCATCTGAACTGATTCTTAATCCTGATGGAAGTATATATCATCTTAGATTAAAACCCGAACAATTAGCGGATAATATTATCGTTGTTGGTGATCCTGGACGTGTGAAAATGGTTTCAGCACATTTTGATGAGATAATACATGAAGTGCAAAATCGAGAGTTTTTTACGCATACCGGTTTGTATAAAGGAAAACCTATATCTGTGATTTCTACAGGAATAGGAACCGATAATATTGATATTGTTCTCAATGAACTCGATGCACTTGCAAATATTGATCTTGAAAAACGTGTCCCAAAAACAGAGCACAGAACATTAAATATCGTTCGCATAGGAACAAGTGGGGGATTGCAAGAAGAACTTGATGTTGACAGTTTTTTAATGTCTGAACAATCTATTGGTTTTGATGGGATGCTAAATTTTTACGCAAAACGTAATGAAGTGGCCCAATTAGATGTTGAAAAAGCTTTTAAAGCGCACATGAATTGGAGTCCTATACTTAATAATCCATATATTGTTAAAGCATCTGACAAATTAATGAAACAAATTGGTGATGGATTAACTCGTGGCATTACAATTTCTGCTCCGGGATTTTATGGCCCGCAAGCACGAGTTTTGCGTTTAGATTTGCAAGTTGCTGATATGAATGAGCAACTTCGGGCTTTCCGTTATGAAGGAAAGAAAATCACCAATTACGAAATGGAAAGCTCTGCATTATATGGACTGTGCAATATGCTTGGTCACGAGGCGCTTACTATTTGTGTGATTATCGCCAACCGATACAACAAACAGTACAGCAAAGATTACCATCCAGCTGTGGAAAAACTTATTCAATTGGTTCTAAATCGATTATAATATTTCTTGCTGTAATTCAATGATTTGATTGGCAAGATAATTCCATGTCATTTCCGACTTTTCTTTACGGATATTTTGACGATAGGTTTCAGCCCTATTATTCTCAAAAAAGTTTGAAATTCCGTTTGAAATGGATAAAACATCAGCTTTTGGAATGATTTCTCCGGTTTTTTCATGCTGAACTAATTCTTTTAATCCGCCAACATCGGTTGCAATAATGGGCAGCTCGAATTGAAAAGCAATGGAGGTTATTCCACTTTGTGTTGCAGATTTATATGGTAAAACACAAACATCTGCAGCAGAAAAATATAAAGGAACTTCATTATCGCCAATGTATTTAATATGCTTGTGGATACGATCTGAATTTTGATTTTTAGCAATCAATTCTTCATATTTCTCAAAATTTCCATACACCTCGCCGGCAATGATAAGCTGATAAGTATCGTCAAGTTGACTGAATGCCTCAATTAATAAATCCAAACCTTTATAATCACGAATAAATCCAAAAAACAGTAAGGTTTTTTTATTCGGATCGAGATTTAATGCTTTTCTCGCTTCGCTTTGATTCAGCGGGTCCCCAAAATGATCATAAAGCGGATGTTTTACTAAACGATATTTTGCATCAGGTTTCAAACTTAATAAGTCATCCCGCACTTTTTCAGACATTACAATATATGCATCGCTGCGCTTAAGAAAATAGCGGGTAAACGGCATGTCGATGATGCGTTTTTCGTGGGGAATAACATTATCAAGAATTGCGATGCGTTTGGTTTGTTTATTTTGTTTCGCACAGACAGCACCAAGTGATGGTCCGAAAAATGGCATCCAAAATTTCATTATAATTAAATCTGGAATCATTTTTTTTATCCGCTTACGGGTTTTTAACCAAGTCAAGGGATTTATACTGTCAAGCCAAATTTTACTGTCAATTTCATCGACCTTATCGCCCTCAGTAACATATTGACTTTCACCTGGAAATAGAATGTTTGGATACTGACGTTTAAAAGTTACGGCACTCATTTCATGTTGCGATTCCAAGGCTCTGTATAAAGCGGCATTAAATTGCGCAATTCCGCCTCTAAAGGGATAAAATGTTGATAAATAACAAATTCGCATAGCTTACTGTATCAACTTCATCAATTCGTTTTTAATTGTCTCAGGCTTCATGTCATACATACAAGAGCGTTCACGTGAACATGAACTTCCGAAGTAGCAATCGCATCCGGTTTCAGGTTCAACAATCACACCGCGTCCATACATTTCAAATTCATGTTTATTGAAAATGTTATTCATCAATACCATGGGGGTTTTATGACCAACAGCAATGTGCATCATCATACTTACTTGCGTAACCACGGCATCAAGATTTGCAGTTAAAGAAATGAATGTTTTGAGCGGGAATGTTCCGGGATACCAAGCGCCGGTTTTTTTTGCAAGCATGGCATTTTTCTCATCTTCTTGAGGACCGCCGAGCAAAATGGGTAAAATTTTAGTCTGATCTAAACTGTTAATAAATATCTCCCAATATTCATCTGGCCACAAACGTGTTAGCCAACGATTTCCGCATCCGGTGTTTAATCCGACAACTTTTCTACCATCTGCTTTTTCAGCAAAGGTTTTCTTCCAGTCTTCAGCGATTTTCTTATTGTAATTCAATAAATATTCTTCTTTTTGAAAATCCAAATGACAGATTTCAAAAATTTCCTCTAAGTATGATTTTGTATTTTTAATTGAGATATGATCGAAAAGCCCTGTCATTATTTTATGATTTGCCGCAGGAGTAGCAGCGCTCAAATGCCCGTCTTTCCAGCTAAAACCATATTTTTCATTTGCATCAACTTGATCAAGTAACATGCACGCTTCTTCATCTTTATCTAAATTGATTGCAATATCGTAATGACGTCCTTTAATTTTCAACAAAGCAAATGCTTCGGGAGTATAAATTTCCTGAACATCTTCCTTTGGTAAGACATCGGGGAAAAGCGTAAGCCAGGTAAAATGCACGTCTCCATATATCTCACGATATCTAACAACCAGCGGTGTTGTGCGAATTACATCGCCCATAGCACCAAGTTTTATGATGAGGATTTTTTTATCCCATGGTTTGTAATGCGTACAAGTGCTGCACTCTGCATTTTCCAGCTTATTTGGTTTGCAAGGGACGTATCCTTTAAAATGTTTACAATCAAATTTAACTTGTGAGATATCCATGCTTGTTTAATTTATGAATTACAAAAGTAATAAAATGCCGCTAAATGGTCAATAGTTTTAATTTTAAGTGCTGCCCTGATAAAAAACAAAAAACTTTCCGACTAAATTT
Organism: Bacteroidota bacterium; assembly: GCA_034658655.1. Lineage (GTDB taxonomy): Bacteria > Bacteroidota > Bacteroidia > Bacteroidales > ML635J-15 > JAQIBY01. The sequence continues at coordinate 577 of JAYEFQ010000015.1, read as the reverse complement.
TAGCTGTTTTCTTTTAGTACATGACAAAAGCCCGAAAAATAACATGTAATTACATGATTATCAGTAATTTACAGCGCCCTTCGTTGATAACAATCAGTCCAAAAATTAGGATAATACCCTGATATTCAATTTGTTAGTTGCGATAACCAAAACGCAAATTAACATGAATACCAAGGTCAATTACAAAACTAATGAATTAATTTCAATTCTCAGTCATAAAACTGGATGGAATCTTGCACTAAAAACGGGCTTTTGAACATTAAAGGGCTTATAAAACACTGTGCTAAGTAGAATTCCTAAGTTTTTGTTATAATTGGTTAATCCGGAGTAAACTGACCCCTCAAAAACGGAAACAGAAACAGGAATATTTTAATGGGAATATCTAACATGACAGGAAAGATTAATTTCAAAACACCTGATAACTAAAGTTTATAGTAGCTATCTAAAAATATGCATTTAGAAGCCTTCAGAAAGAAGGCTATGCGCGCTGGACATGGCAGACCACGAGCTGGCGATGGCTGTGAATGCTGAATTGCTCAAATAAAATCAAGGATGGCGCTTTAGTCGTCCACATCCT
>JAYEFQ010000014.1:0-6120 GCA_034658655.1 Bacteroidota bacterium | reverse complement strand
AATCCAAAACCGCTCAGTTCTTGATGGATTTGCAGTAAAATCTATGTCGGGATCAAGATTCAGATAATTTGCTTCTGCATGAAGCACCAAAGCAGTGCCAGAACCAATTGGAAACACTGAACTCAAGTCTTTAACAATTGCAAAATCTGTAAACGCATTAAACCCATATATAAACGTTTTGTAAAAATACACTTTATTGTTGTAATAAAGATAAGTTCCGCCCACGCCAAAACTCCATCTTTCAGTAGCAAGGTAATCAACTCGGGGCGATAACTCAATCTGTGTAACTGTTCCAAGCCGTAAGCCGAAGCCACCACCAAAACGGAAATTTTCATACCATGCAGTTTTTTCCTCAGCAATTCCATATTGTGCGTGCACAGAAATCGCAAGAAAAACACCAATGATAAGACTAAAAACAAATCTCATATTATACCTTTTTAAAATCAAAATTGCAAGTATAATGCCGATGTAGATTCAACACCGATAGGCGAAACAAAGCGTAACATATCGATAGTTTTGAATCACAATCGGTATTAATCCATTATTGCATCGTAAAACACTTGTTGTACTTTTGTTCTGGTATCTAATTTTAATAGTTTTCGATTATCCATATCGGGATACACACGATTTGACATAAAAACAAACAAAATATCGGTTTCCGGATCAACCCAAGCGAGAATTCCTGTAAATCCCGAATGTCCAAAACTTTCCTTTGAAGCAAAATCGCATGCAGGTCCTTTTCCTGGACTGTCAATCACCGGCCTATCAAAACCCAGCCCTCTACGATTTTCTTTCGGATTACGCAAAGGAGAACTAAACAATTGAACCGTTTCTTTATTAATAAAACGCTCTCCACCATAACTTCCTTTATTCAAAAACATTTGCATCAATTTCGCCAAATCATTTGCATTAGAAAATAATCCGGCATGACCGGAAACACCGCCAAGCATTGCTGCTCCCTGATCGTGCACGTGACCACGTAACAATTGTTTTCGAAAAATTCTATCATTTTCCGTTGGGACAATATCCGTTTTCGCAAAGCGCTTTGATGGATTGTATCCCAAGGAATACGCTCCCAAAGGCTTGTAAAATTGATTTTGCACATAAACTTCTATCGGAATTTCGGTAATTTTCTCAATAATTTCACGCATTAAATAAAATCCCAAATCCGAATATCGATATCCATTACGGGATCGTAGTTTAGATTTTGAGATTTGATAGTTTATGCTGTCGCGGACACTCAACATGGTAAACATGTGATCGGCAACCGGAACAAACATTTGCTCATTAGGAGCTTCGCAATAGTATTTTCCATAATTTTCCTTGATTGTTTCGGTGTAAAAAGGTATCCACGGAACCAAACGAGCCTGATGTGTCAAGACATCTTTAAATTGCAAATTTGCCTTATTACTACCCTTCAAAAAATCCAGAAAATTACCTAAACTGTCATTCAACTGCCATTTTTCTTCATCATAAAGCTTCATTAAAGACAGAGTTGATGCGGCAATTTTTGTAACCGATGCCAAATCATAAATATCCGAATTCATAACCGCTTGTTTTTTATCGTAGGTATGATGTCCGTATGCTTTTCTGAAGAACACTTTTCCATGTCGTGCAGCAAGTAGTTGAACACCTGGTGTCGCTTTTTCATCAATGGCTTCCTTTACTAAAGAGTCAACTTTGTAAAGCAATCGAGAATCAATATTTACTTCTTCAGTAATATCGGTATAAGATAAGCGGATAGATTTTGTTGTAATACCACTTCCGGCAGCAAAATGTGCCCCAATACTAACCGGAATGCGTCCATTGTAGGCTAATCCTCCGAAAATCATTTGTGCTGAAATATCCTGTGTTAGTATTCTGTCATTGTATGATACTATAATTGCATCAATATCCGAGACATCGAAAAATAAACTTAGCGCGTAAGGATTCCCGAAATGATTCAATACCACTTTATTTGATTTTGCCAACTCCTGAATAACTTCGACCTCGACAGCACTTAGTCCGAAATTTCGCGCAGGGGAGCGATTCGTTCCAGTAACTGATAGGATGAGCAAATCGTATTCAGCAAGTTTTTCCATTAAGGCTTTTTTTCCGAGATTTCGCACATCGCGCTTATACACATAAGCAGGAACAGATGCATAATCTTTCAATCGCTCCTGAAAAGTATTAATCTCATTACTACCAAAATCAAGAGATGCAATATTCAGTTTATCAAGGTTTTGCAATGGCAATATGTCATTCTTATTTTGAATTAAACTCATTGCATTTTCAATAATCTTTTGATTGATAAGCTTTGCATTGGTATTGTTTAAGCTTTCCACTAATCCTTTCGGATTTATTGGTATGCTATCATTTATTGCTCCTGTCCATTGTTTTGCAAATAATATTTTTTTAACCCGTGCATCAATTTCAATTTCAGCAATACGTCCATCTGCAACCGCTGCCTTCATTGCAGAAATGGCTTTCGGTACATTCTGCGGAAATAATAAAACATCATTTCCTGCAATAAATGCTTCTACTTCCACTTCTCCTGTATCGTAATGATCAGCCACGCCACGCATATTTAGGGCATCGGTAAAAATTAAGCCGTCAAAACCGTATTCATCTTTCAAAATATCGGTAACAATGGCTTTTGACAGTGTAGATGGACGATTTTCTGCAGAATCTAATGCCGGAACATTCAAGTGGGCAATCATTACCCCGCCAATACCAGCATTAACAAGTTTTCTGAACGGATACATTTCTATGCTATCCAAACGGGCTTTATCGTGCAATATTGAAGGCAAAGTTTTATGAGAATCTTTATCTGTATCACCGTGTCCGGGGAAATGTTTGATAACTGCCAATACCTTATTATACTGCATGCCTTTTGAGAAATAATAAGCTTTACGGACAACATCATCACGTAATTCGCCGTAGGCGCGGCTATTAATCACCGGGTTTTGAGGATTGACATTGATATCAACAACCGGAGCGAAATTTACATGCACACCGAGTGCTTTTAATTGTCTGGCAAACTCAGCTCCAACATCCTGCATAAGCTGATTTTCCTGAATTGCGCCAAGCATCATTTGTCGAGGATACAAAACGGTAGAATCCAGACGCATAGAAGGTCCCCATTCTGCATCCATGGCAATGAGCAAAGGAATATCTGCCGATGCTTGATAGCGATTTATTAAACGGGACTGACGCTCAGGACCACCTTGCATGAAAATTAAACCACCAATTTTCAAATCTTTCACGAGATAATTGATGTAATCTTCTTCTTTTTTATCCTTATTGGAATAGGCTGCTACCATAAATAATTGCGCAATTTTCTCATCAAGAGACATCTCAGCAACTACAGAATCTGCCCATTCAACATTTTGCTCAACAACAAATGGTGGTGCTTTAGCGAGCATACTCTCATCAGCACTACGATCACTTTTTCCCACCGTTAAACTTATCCCCAGAATGAGGGCAGATATTAAGCTAATATTCATCATGAATTTCAACATTTACATAAATTATTCCAACAAATATACAGAATACATTTTCCTTAAAAACACATGTGCTAAGGACTTATTAACGGATTGTTGTTGATTTATATTGGACACTTGAGCTTGAAACGAGCAGAAAGTTCTTAAAGCGGAAAGCACAAAGCGTAAGCCACTGATAATAGGTAATTTAAATTGATAAATGGTATTATAAGTGTTTACGCTTAATAAATTTCAAATATCAAATATCAAATGAAAAATGATAAAGTTAAAACAATAATGAAAAATTTCGAATCATTAATAACTAAATCAGAGTAGATTGAGCGAGTAGCATAGTTTTGAAAATTAATAATTTGAATTTAAAATATCGAATATCAAATGAAAAATGATAAAGTTAAATATAATTGACTCTATTTAAACAGAGACAAAGCAGAAAGCTTTTAAACTAGAAAGGATAAAGCATAAAGTGCTAACAATCAGCAATTTAATACAAACTTTCAACTTTCAAACTTTCAGACTAAACACATGCGTGAATAATACGAGTTAATAGTTGCGCCACACCCCCTTCATGATTTGCAGGAATGCAATTAAACTTTGTTTTCAGCTCATTCGGGGCATTGTCAACAACGTAAGCAGCGCCGGCATAATTCAACATATCCAAATCATTAAAATCATTTCCGACACATACAATCCCCTTACTATTAAAACCATACTTATTTGCTAAAAATTGTATTCCGCTTGCTTTTGACACATGTTTCGGAAAAATCTCTATCCACATGCTGTTATTATCCAAAGGACTTGTCGTTCTAACAACATTAAGTTCAGGATAGGCTACTCTTAAGTCAGACAAATGTTTCAATCCTTCATTCACATCGCCAACAATAATTAATAATTGAGAAATGCCCGTAAAGATTAAATCTTTTTCAAAAGGACGTGCGAATGCTTTATAAATTGATATTCTACGCTCAAAATCGGGCGCGTTTTTGTCTGATTTATGATAATAAAACATATGATTATCTGGCACAGGATGATGCACCATAAAATTTAACTTTCGACGGTGTAAATCAGCGATTAAATGCGTTGCCAACTCAACATTCAAATCATTTCGATGAATTATTTCCCGTGATTTCCAATGCATCACTCCTACACCACTTGAAAACACGAGATAATCAATAGGAAGCTCAGACTTCATCACCTCATCGGCAGAAAAAAGTGATCGTCCGGTTGCTACTACCCTAACAATTTGCTTTTCGCCCAATTGCTTAAGTGCAGCAACTTCTGCTTCTGCAACTTTTGAATTTGGCTGTGCAAGTGTACCATCATAATCTAAAGCAACAAGTTTTATGGATTGTTCTTTCATAGGCTGCATTAATCAATAATTTGATAAGATGAAGATTGCACCGGACCATCTAATGTATGAAGTACACGCTCTAACATAATGCCCTCACGTGGGTCGTAATCGTGACCAAAGGTTGCGCGAACACCTAAGCTGATAAAATTCACAGCACGATCCAAAGCAATTGGCAATGAATCGCCTTGTATAATTGCTGCAGTTAAAACCGATGTAAAGGCATCCCCGGTACCGGGATAAGATGCAGGCAAATAATCAACAGAAACTTTCCAAAATCGCTCAGTTCGTGCATGATAAGCAATACTAGCTGCTTTTTTTCCATTATCTTCAGGCACGGAGGTTATGATAATAATTTCCGGACCTTTTTCAGCCAATTTCAAACACCATTGCTTTACTTTTTCGATAGAAATAGTTTCAGAATACTCAGCTCCCAACAAAAATGCAGCTTCGGTAAGATTTGGTGTAATCATATCGGCTTTCTCAATTAATCGTCGCATTTCAACCACCATTTCATCCGTAAAGGTTGCATATAATTCACCATTATCAGCCATTACCGGATCGACAACTACCAACTGGTCATCTCGCTTAAAATCGTCAATAAAATCGCGGACAATGTCAATTTGATGCACAGAACCAAGGTATCCACTATAAATTGCATCAAAATCCATGTTTAATGATTTCCAATGGGCAATAAACTCAAGCATTTGATCATCTAAACTAAGAAATTTCACATTCGGATATTGCGTGTGCGAAGACAAAACAGCTGTTGGCAAGGCACACACCTGAATTCCCATGGTTGAGAAAATCGGAAAAATACTTGATAATGACACTCTTCCAATGCCGGAAAGGTCGTGTATGGCAGCAATTCTAGGGACAGGTCGTTTCATAACAATTCATTTTTCATTCTGTTACGAAACTAATAAATGAATTGGAAAAAAGGATGATAATTCTTTTTTTTTATGGTACTACCCTTATTTTAGTGGTTGGACAATAAACCGGGACTTCGAGACGATTTCGATGAAAAATCGAAATCCCTCAGTCACCTTGCTGTGTGCTATGCAGAACGGGACTTCGAGACGATTTCGATGAAAAATCGAAATCCCTCAGTCACCTTGCTGTGTGCTATGCAGAACGGGACTTCGAGATGCTGCGGCACTTCGAGACGCTGCGGCTATCGCCTTGCTCCTCAGTGACCTTGCTCCTCAGTCACCTTGCTGTGTGCTATGCAGCGTTGAGGTGGCTGAGGGATCCGCCGGTTGGCGAATCGTCTCGAAGCCACCATCTAAAATG